>JAQTNM010000128.1 GCA_028713875.1 Candidatus Omnitrophota bacterium
GTTGGAGCCTGAGGCCACGATTATATCAAAAGCTGAAGCGCTGGCGCCGTTATACCTGATAAAACGCTCCAGTTCAGCGGCAATCTCAACTTCTCTTATGCCGGGTTTAATAAAAGAGCGGACAAACTCAAAGGCCTTCAGGGTTATTTTCACGGCATGCCTGATCTTCTTCAACTCATCCTTATCTTTCACCTGCCGCCGCACCTCTACCAGGCTGTGCGTTGGTATCAGGGATGTGTTTCTACGTAAATATTCCTTTATCTTTTGATATTCGGCAAAAGGAAGGCAACGTTCCTCAAAACCCACCCTCTTAAGCCCCAGCTCACGGCAGGCCAGGGCAATGGTTTTAAAAAGAGAGCCGTTGATTTTCTTTATTGCCGCCATGCCTTTAAGTTCGGCCCTGGCTTCTTCGCTATATCTTGAATCTGTAATGTAAATGTTTCCTTTATGGGATACAAGCAGGTAAGAATCGGGGCTCAAATAACCGGTAAGGTAGGTAATATTGGCGCTGGAGCTCAAAAAGAGCCCGTCCAGGCCCTGCCGTTCTAAATCCGAGTAAATTATATTTAAACGAGAGCTCATCTGGCATTCAATAGGTCGATCAAGGCCAGCAGTCCCAGGGTGTAGCTCTTGGGGCCAAAGCCAAGCACGGTGCCTTTTGCTACAGGGCTGATCAGAGATTTATGCCGGAATTCTTCCCTGGCATAAATATTGGAGAGGTGGACTTCTACCGTGATAATGCCGGTGCCGGAAATGGCATCACGGATAGCAACGCTGGTATGAGTGTATGCGGCAGGATTAATGAGGAGGCCGTCATATTTATCCCTGCCTTTAATTATACGCTCGACTATCTGACCTTCATAGCTTGATTGAACGATATCCAGTTTTACTTTTTTTGCTTTCGCTATTTTCTTTAAAGCGGAATTTATCTGCTCAAGCCTCAGGCGGCCGTAAATTCCCGGCTCGCGCTCGCCCAGCAAATCCAGGTTCGGTCCGTGTATCACCAGTATTCTTTTCATGGTTTTAGTCTTCGGCTTCATCGATCAGCATCACCGGTATGCCGTCCTTTATCGGATATTTCCTGCCGCATTTCTTACAGATGATCTTGTTGTCTTTCAGCCGGACATCGGCTTTACAGGCTGGACAGGCCAGGATATCCAGCAATTCTTTATCTATCATTTATTATCCCCCTCAGGATTCCTGGTTTTAGAAACATACTGTACCTGTAATTCATAGAGTATGTTTTCCAGTAATTGCGCTTCCTCTTTTTTCAGGTTGCCCTGGGTCTTTTCCTTAAGCATCGTCAGAGTATCAATGATGAATTTGGCCTGCGGCAGGTTTTCTTCTTTCTGTTTCGTTTCAGGACTAACCACGACACCCAGGAAGATAGACGCCTGCAGCCCCAGCGTCGTGATAAAAAAATTGAAATCCGGCTGCGGCGGCATAAACCCCGACTGGTCTTTTAGCCCGGATTTTTCTTTTTCCGCTTCTTCTTTCCAGCTCTCGTCTACGTTCTTTTTAATTTCTTCGCTCATATTATCACCATCCCGGCATACCCGACTACCGAGCCATAATCTCCGGTGGCCTCTCCTGAAGTCTGGTATTTTATTAGTTTTCCCTGTTTTGCTCCTAAAAGCCTGGCTGCGCAAAGCATAACTACCGCCGGGGCATAGCCGCACATTGAAATATCCAGATCCCGGACCCTCTGCATCAGCCTGTCCTCGTCCAGTTCGCAAATAGCCGCTATGGCCTCTTTGTCCTTTTTTTGCGCCTCTGATTGCGGTTCATAATGGGTCATATCGGAGCTGGCGATGATCAGCGTTTGTTCCTGGAGCCCCGTTCCTTTTATGCCTTGCGCTATTTCTTTGCCGATTGCTTTTAATGCATCCAGTTCATCCGAAAGAAAGGCTATCGGCACGATCTGGAAATCGGATTTAAAATACTGCAAAAGAGGCAGCTCTACTTCCAGGGAATGCTCATAGGCATGAGCCAAGGCATCTTCCTGGAGATAACGCGAATTTTCAAGTATTGCCTGCGCCAGGTCATTATCAATCCGGACCTGGCCTAAAGGTGTCTGCCATACCCCTTGCGACATTATGCTGAAGTGCGCACCTGCGCCGGTGTGGTTGGGGCCAAGGAGTATTATTTTATTTTTGATATTAATTGCGGATAATGCCGCAGCGGCGACCCGGCCCGAATACATATACCCGGCATGCGGCAGCATGCAGGCTATAGCATCAGTTTTCTTTACGGAGACAGGGCCGGCGATGAAAGAGGCGATCTGTTTTTTCAAGGCATCCGGGGAAGAAGGATAGAATTGCCCGGCTACCGCGGGTGCCCTTAGTTTAAGCTTTTCCATCTAAAAGATCTTCCAGGAAAACTTTGCTTTCTTTTAAGTCCTGCGCAGTTGCCGGGGCGTGTGCCTCTATTATCTTAATCGTATCCGCATGCAGATAGGGTTTTAAAAACCCGAAATCCAATTCCCCTTTTGATGGCGCCTTGTGGTCCTGGCAGCCGGTGATGTCATGCAGATGGATACCCAGCATATCTTTGGCATAAGCTTCTAAAAAATCCTTGTGCCGGACAAACCTGAGGTTCTCCATCAGCTGCGCGTGTCCTGTGTCATGCCAGTAGAATAAACTTGAACCCCTGAATTTCTCCAGGATCGTCCCTATCTCTTCAAAATCCGGGATCTCGCGGCAGTAAAAACGTGTTTCCATACCCAGTGAAATATCGGATTTAGCGGCATAGGAGGTTAACTCATCCAGGCTTCTAAGCGCCTGTTCAAAATAAGGCCCGGCATTATCCTTTCTTTCCTTCAGAATCAGGGCCTGAAGCCTGCGGAATTCCTCCGTGCCTTCTAAGCCGTTTTCATAAAGCTTGATCAACTGGCGCGTTTTATCCGCTATCTCTACCCTGCCGGTATGCAAAACAACAGCCCCGGCACCCAGGCGCCTTGCAGTATCAATGGTCCTTTTGGTATATTTTACAGCGGCTTGCCTTTCTTCCTCGTTGCGGGAAGCCACGGAATAGCAATCGGGAAGAGCCAGGCTTCTTTCTATGCCTTCGGGTATAGGACAGAAATTATGCAGGCTTAAGACCCTGATCTCCCCCGAACTAACCAGGTCCGCAATCTCCTCTACCATCGCAAGGGGCAGGTTAAAACTTAATTCTATGTCTTGGAAACCCGATGATTTTATTTCAAAGACCAGTTTTTTTGCATCTTCGTAACGGGATGCGTTCCAGGAAGTAGACAGCCCCAGGCTCATGCGTTATCTTTTTCTCCTTGCCTTCTTTCTCTTGCGTTCGCTGGGCTTCTCGTAGTGCTTGCGGTCCCTTACCTCCCTTAAAATGCCTTCATGCTCGATCTGTTTTTTGAAACGGCGCAGGGCCGCCTCAAAAGACTCGTCTTTCCTGACTTCAATCTGAGACAATCTTATCCACCCCTTTCTTAAAACAAAGATTTTCCTGCTTTAAAACGCGGCTGGCGCCGCCCTGTTTAGACCTTTAAATATACCACTTATTTCAAGCAGTGTCAATTATTTAGATATGTAAGGAGGCCCTTGGTTTTAACGCGGATGGCGCCCCTAAAAAATTGTAGACAAAGTTGATAAAATATGTACAATATCACTTAATATCATATGGGAGTTTAAGCGATGACTGCAAATATCAAAGAGAAAAAGCCAAAGTACCGCCTAAATCCAAACGGAGAATTTATCATTGAAAATTATAACTTCTCCGCTCCCTTTGCCAGCTTCTTTCCGGGAATTGCCGGCAAATACGGCATACCGATGTGGCTTTTTTACGTCAACCGGGGCCAGGCTATTGCAAGCTTCGGCACCAAGGACAAGGACCACTCCATCCTGGAATTCTTTCCGGCAAATAAATCCTGGCAGTTCACGCCGCTGCAAGGCTTCCGCACTTTCATAAAAATCCATACCGGCAAAAAATTCTCATTTTACGAACCATTCCATAACGGCTTTGCCAACGCTGGCTTTAGCCTTATCAACAGGATGTCCATCAGCTCTTACGATCTAAAACTCAGGGAAACCAATATTACTCTTGGGATGGAAGTCTGCGTGGAGTACTTTACCATTCCCAGTGATTCATACGCAGCACTGGCCAGGATCGTTACCATAAAGAATACCGGCAAATCTGACAAAGACATCGAGGTGCTTGACGGCCTGCCGCAAATCGTGCCCTTCGGCACCAGCAACCTGTTCTTAAAAAAACTCGGCCGCACCATTGAGGCGTGGATGACCGTAAAGAACCTTGAAAAAGGCGTGCCTTATTACAAATTAGACGTAGACCCTGTTGACCGCCCCGAAGTCCTGCATATAAAAGAAGGCAACTTTTTCCTGGGGTTCCATTATGAGAGCGGAAGACCCAAAGTCATTACGCCGATAGTCGACCCGGAAACTATATTCGGGCCGGTAACCGATTTTTCTTCGCCTTTTAAATTCCTGGCTGCCGGAAATTTCCGTTACCCGAAAGAACAGTTAATCAAAAGCAGGATGCCTGCGGGATTTTCGCTTTTAAAAATGCGCCTGCCCGGGGGCGCCGAAAAAACATTTTACGCTCTTATCGGCTACATGCGCAATCAGGAAATATTAAACTCATCCGTACCCGGGATCATCAAGCCTGAATATCTGGCCGCAAAGCGCCGGGAAAACAAAAGCATCATCGAAGGGTTACAGCGGGATATCGCGACTGAAAGCGGGCTAAGGGAATTTGACCTGTATGCCAGACAGACATACCTGGACAATATCATGCGCGGAGGTTACCCCCTCCTCTTTAAATCCGATTCTAAAACTTCCGTCTTTTATCTCTATTCGCGCAAACACGGTGACCTTGAACGCGACTATAATAAATTCCACCTG
>JAQTNM010000129.1 GCA_028713875.1 Candidatus Omnitrophota bacterium
CTCCAAGCTGAAGAAAGGGCAGATACCGCAGGGAGCGCGGGTAATGGCCGTGGCTGACGCGTTTGAAGCGATGGTGTACGGCAGGCCGTACCGGGAAAGAATGGACATAAATTCCGCGGTAAGGGAAATAAAGAAGAAAAGCGGCACGCAGTTTGACCCCAAGGTAGTAGACGCCTTCTTAAAGATCGCCAAAAATATAAATACAAAGAATTACCTCAAAACACGATAAATAATATGGATAATCAGGGTTCTCCCCAGATGGAATTATTTTCCCAGTCCGGCAAATACAACGGGTCAAGGCCCCCGGCGGGAAATTCATTTTTCCGGCGCATCCGGGTTTATGAGAAAGCGATACTGATTTCTATCGGGCTTATAATCGCTGCCGTTGTCGCTTTTTCCCTCGGCGTGGAAAAAGGAAAGCGCCTTAGCCAGAGCCAGGCCC
Source organism: Candidatus Omnitrophota bacterium (assembly GCA_028713875.1). Classification (GTDB taxonomy): domain Bacteria; phylum Omnitrophota; class Gorgyraeia; order Gygaellales; family Profunditerraquicolaceae; genus JAQTNM01. The sequence continues at coordinate 443 of JAQTNM010000129.1, forward strand.
TCCGGCTTACCCAGCCAAAGGCCGTTGCCGTGGGAAAAGAGCCTTCTGCGGCAAATAAGCCCCAGGCATCCGTGCCTATGCCGAAACCCGATATTACCGCGTCTCAAAAATCCGCTGCCGGAGCGCAGAATTATACTATACAGCTGGCTTCGTATACAAACGGGGCTTACGCCCAAAAAGAAGCAGACGCTTTAAAGAAAAAGGGCATGGAGCCCTTGATTTTATCTAAAGGCCGCTACACCATTCTATGTGTGGGCAGGTTTGCAGATAAGGATAGCGCCAGGGCATTGCTGCCGGATCTGCAAAAAAAATATCAAGGATGTTTTATAAGGAGGATATAAACAATGTCTATACACCCGTCTTTAGCTTCGCAGGATAAGAGCGCCAAAGCTAGGTCCGTATTAAAACGCGCTGAGCGGCTGAAAGCCATGCTTGAGAAAAACAAGTGGAAGGAAGGCGACGATGTCTACGGCCTGCCCAAGATGAAGACTGTCAGGATAAAGATCAAAAAAGAGAAGGCAGCCAAGGAAGCCGAGGCAACAGCAGCTGGAGCAGCTGCACCTGCCGCTGGCGCCGCCCCGGAAGCGCAAGCAGCCACAGCTAAGGCTCAGGCCGCCAAAAAGGCTGAAAAATAAAAAAATCTATGCGTCTTAAAAATATAACGGGCATCGCCTTAAGCGCTTTATTTTTATTTTCCGCCGATGCTTACGCTCTTACGCAGGAATCTTTTCCTTTCCAGGCCGAAGTCCTGTCTGGCAATATCAATATACGCTCAGATTCTACCGTAAACTCGCCGGTTCTCTGCGCAGCCAATAAGGGGGAGCGCTTGACGGTAGTTTTTGAGCATTACGGCTGGTATAAAATTATATTGCCCAAGGATACCCCGGCTTTTATCCGGGGTGACCTCATAGCCTTGACTGATCCTGAAACCGCCAGCGTCATTAAAGACCGGGTTAATATAAGGCTGAATGCCGGCGATTCCTCGCCGATAATAGGCATGGCTGAAAAAGGCCGGGTCTTAAAGGTTTTGGGCACAAGCGGCGCCTGGTACAGGATCGAGCCTACGGATTCGTGTTTCGGCTGGATACACAAACAATTCGCGAAGAAACTGGCCCTGGCGCCCCGGGCAACTGCGCCGCAGGCGGTAAAAGCCGCAGAGATCACCCGGGCAGCAGAGCCTGAAATACCTGAACCGGATAAACCCTCCATAGATGATACTGTGTCGGTCACCGGGGTAATAAACCCTTACGGCATGGTCTTTAAAAGAACCGCTACACATAAGATCGTCACCCCGGATAAAAAAATATTCCTGTTAAAAGGCGATAAGAAGATCCTCAATACCGTCACATACCATAAAGTAAAAGTTACGGGTAAAATGGTCCTTAAAGCCGGACAGAAGTACCCGGTCATAGAAGTAACCCGTATGGAACCTCTGGATTGAAAATGAAGCTGATAAAAGTAGGATTGAAAGACCGCGCATACAATATTGTCGCGGGCTACGGTATTTTGCCTTCCCTGGGCAAATATCTGCGCAAATTGAACTTGGGCTCGGCTGCTTACGTTGTCACTAACGCTCCCGTAAAGAAGAGGTATGCGGGCATATTGAAGGCCTCGCTTGAGAAATACGGCATCCTGGTGAAATTCAAGCTCATGCCTGATACCGAAAAAAGCAAGTCTTTGGCGTGCGCCTATTCAATAATCAAAGACCTGACGGCATTCGATAAAAAGAGGCGTATTTTCATCATAGCTTTAGGGGGAGGCGTAGTGGGGGATTTAAGCGGTTTTGTCGCCTCTGTTTATAAGCGCGGCACCCCCTATATACAGGTGCCTACGACATTATTGGCGCAGGTGGATTCCGCGATAGGAGGCAAGACCGCGGTGGATCTGGCCGCCGGTAAAAACCTGATTGGCGTTTTTTATCAGCCCAGGCTTGTATTTTCCGATGCGAAGGTCCTGAAAACCCTCTCTTTGCGGCAGATAAGGGCGGGGCTGGCCGAAGTGATAAAATACGCGGCTATCAAAGACCCGGCATTATTCCGGTATCTGGAAAAAAAATATAAGAGTATCCTGGCTTTGGATCCCGGCAGCTTGAAGTTTATCATATCAAGGTGCAGCGCGATCAAAGCTAAAATCGTTGAGCAGGATGAGAAGGAAACAAAGGGCGTAAGGACAGTTTTGAATTTTGGTCACACCCTCGGCCATGCCATTGAGGCAGCTTCGGGTTACCGGGGCTATAATCACGGCGAGAGCGTGGCTTTAGGCATGCTTTTGGCATGCGACATAAGCAGAAGGGCGGGCTTGAGCGATAGCGCGGTTTGCCAGAGGATGGAGAGGCTGGTCAGGAATATAGGACTGCCTGCGCATATAGGCAAATTGCCGTTGAGCAGGATAATAAAAGCCCATTACCGGGATAAAAAATTTCGCGGCGCTAAGAACAGATTTGTTCTGCTTAGAGCTGTCGGTAAGACAAAAATAACCGAGAATATACCTTTGAAAATGATAGAGGAGGCTTTAAAAGACAGGAGGCCTTAAGACCGCCGTATTGACGTATAGGCAAAACTGTGCTATATTTAATAATAATAAATTGAGAGGAGAAGTTTAAAATGACAGCTGAGGCAACTAAGGTTGAAGCGCCAAGCCCGGCCCCCGTAGTAGAGAAGCAAACTAACTGTTTGGGCTGCAACAAGCCCATCAAGAAATTAAGGCGGTATTACCGTGACGGTAAATTTTATTGTACCAAAAAGTGCTGGCGTAAAAGCATAAAGGATATTAAAGACAAAGAGACAAAGGCATAAATGACAAAACGCGCGAAAGTAGAAAGAAGGCAGCATCCCCGGATCGAGCAGAAGCTTCCGGTAAACGTTGCGGCCAACGGTTACGGCTTTGCCACAGAAACTAAAAATATAAGCTGCCTGGGCGCCTACTGCCATATCGACAAATACATCCCACCCTTTACAAAGGTAGCGGTGAAACTCAAACTCCCGGTCATGCGCAATGCCTCAGAAAGAGATTCCGACGTAGAGTGTAAAGGCGTTGTGGTCAGGACGGAGGATGAGACTAAAGGCGGCTTTAACATCGCCATATTCTTTAATGAAATAAGGGATGCCCAGCGCAACAAGATATCCCGGTATATAAGCCAGTTCTTACCCCAGGAACCCCGCGACCCCAGCAGATAAAAATAAGTTTATTTCAATATGGGCAGGCCAAAAAAACATCAACCGGTAAAGCTGGTTATCGGGCTGATATTCAAAGACATTAATATATACGCCAGAGCCAAACAGCTCCTTGAAGTCAGGTTCGGCCCCGTTGATTTTGAAAGCCAGGTCCTTGATTTTAATTATACCGATTATTACGAAAAAGAGCTTGGCAGGTCCTTGAAAAGGGCATTCATCAGTTTTAAAAAGCTTATTTTGCCGCAACATCTGCCCGCGATAAAAATAATCGCCAACCGCCTTGAAACGAGGCTTTCCCTGGATAAATCTCGCCGCATTAATATAGACCCCGGCTATTTAGAGCTTCCCAAGTTCGTGCTGGCTACGACTAAGGATTACAGCCATCGCATATATCTGGGCAGCGGTATTTACGCAGAGATAACCCTTTTTTACAAAGGAGGGAGTTTTTGTCCTGCGGAATGGGCCTACCCTGATTACCGGACAGATGCCTACATCCAGATATTCAATAAAATAAGAGAAATATACGCACAGCAGGTTAAATAAAGACAATGCAACCGGCATATCTCGAAGCTTATAGTAACGGTACCCTGAAAAGGATATTTGAGGGGTTTTTTAAGAAACTTGAATCCTGCGTGATCTGCCCGCGCAGATGCCGGGTAAACAGGCTAGAAAACCAAAAAGGATTTTGCCGGACCGGACGCAAGGCCCGGGTATGCAGCTCCATGCTGCATCACGGAGAGGAGCCGCCGATCTCGGGAGAAAAAGGCTCAGGCACCATATTCTTCTCGGAATGCAATATGGCCTGCGTTTACTGCCAGAACTATGAGTTCAGCCAGTTAGGCGCGGGGCGAGAGTATACGTTTGAGGAGCTGGCGGGAGTTATGCTAAAGCTGCAAGGTATGGGCTGCCATAATATCAACCTGGTCACCCCCACCCATGTCTTACCGCAAATACTCAAAGCCCTGGAATTGGCTGTCCCCGGAGGATTAAAAATACCTTTGCTCTATAATACCAGCGGTTATGAGTTAACCGAGATCATAAAATTACTTGATGGCATAGTCGATATATATCTTCCGGATATGCGTTACGCGGATAGCGCGATCGCTAAAAAATTATCGCTCGCTACGGATTATCCGCGCTATAACCGGCAGGCAGTCAAAGAAATGCACCGGCAGGTGGGGATAGC
>JAQTNM010000130.1 GCA_028713875.1 Candidatus Omnitrophota bacterium
ACCGTGGCCAGCCACGCTATACCTACGCCTATGGCCACAAAAACTCCGAAGACCTGGATAGGCGGGATAGGAGCGAAAGACAGGGAAAAGAAGCCCGCCATTGTAGTAATAGAGGTAAAAAGGTTGGGTATAAAGAGTGATTTTAAAACGTGGATGACTGTCTTATTTTTATCATGCGTCTTTTTATATTCCTCAAAGAAGTCGCTTAATACGTGGATGGAATCCAGCACGCAGATGGGCAGCAAAAAGATCGGGATCATTGAGCTCATTATATGTATGGGAAAACCCAGGCCCACCATCAGCCCCATGGTCAAGAGGACCACGTCTATTGCCATTAATATCGGCACCAGCACTAAAGCGGCGTTCCTGAAAAACCAGAGCATAAGCAGGAAGATGACCAGGATGGCCAAGGGCGCTGAGATCCCCATCTGGATAAACATTTCTTTGCCAAAGGCATCCTCTGCCAGAGGCAGGCCGGCAAGATAATACTGTTCCTGCCCCTTGTAGGATTTCAGGATATCCTGGATAGCCCGGGAGACTTTATAGCTGAGGTTTTTTTCTTTTATCGGCACATAGATACACAGCGCCTTGGCATCCTGGGAAATAAGGGTGTTATAGAATAACGGGTTAGCCAGCGCCCTCTCCTTGATGCGCAGAGAGTCTTCTTCCGTATAAGGCGGCTTATCCATCAGCCATCTAAAGACCACCTCTCCCGGAGCTCCCTGGCGGATATCATCCTTATTACTTAAGCTCATCAATTCATAAGTGACGACCCCGTCAATTTTCCTGATCGCCTGCGTAATATTGTAAACCTTCTCCAGGGTGCCGGGGTTAAAAACTCCTTCCTTATCACTTTCGTTAACCACCCCCAGCACGATGTAATCGTGCAGCCCGAACTCTTTTTTTATTTCCTTATGGAAAACGCGGACAAATTCCTTCTCGGGAAGCATATTCTCCGGATCAGTGTCTATCTTTACCTTTAAAAACTGCAGGCACGCAGCCAGGGTAAGTATTATGGTTATGCCGAATATGACCTTGGGCTTGCGCAAGGCGAAATTGATCATCTTATCAAACATCTTTAACCCTCCCTCCTGCGCAAGGCCTCAATCAGGCCTTTAACCCTTTTATCCAGGATGCGGTAGCAGGATTTTGTCCCTTCTTTGCGTATCTGAAGTATGCCGCGCGACTTCAGGATCCCCAGGTGCTGGGAGATCGTTGACTGCGGCAGGCCAAGTGTCTTGACCATCTTCTGTACGTTGCATTCATTCTTCAACAGCAGGCCCTCTACTATCTTCAAGCGCACGGGATGCCCCAGGGCCTTTAAGACCTGGCTCTCTTCATCGTAATTTAACATGCCTCCTCCTTAAGCCATCCGCTAATTATCTATTAATCGTAATATTACGATATAACGATTGACTTGTCAAGTAAAATTTTTGCTTTTAAACTCTTGCTATTTTTTGAAAAAAGAGAAAACACGGGAAACCTTGCAGTATTGTTCCGCTGGGGGCGATAATTGGCTCAAAATGCTTTTCACTTGGATGGGCAGAATCCGGTTCCCCCATCCTTTATCCGTTTTCTCCAAACGGGAATAAAGCCGGCGGATTTCTTTTCTGTTCAAAAAATTCAAGATGTCAAAAAATTCAAGATGCGCTTCTTAACGCTATCGGTGGCTTCTCCGTAAGCGATCTCAACTATCTTGGCGCGATTCTTGAGAGTCTCCTGAATAACCCCGGAGATTTTTTCTTCCATGCCCTGTATTGCCGGATAAACATTTAATTTTAACTTCATCTTTTGTTACCCGCGGAATTCTTCCGGCTTTTAAACCCGGATTGCTGCGGCCGCCTATTATTTTTACGCCATGGCGAAGGCGAGCCTGCGGTTTTCACCCAGGGCCTGGATTCACCTTGAGTTTTCCCCCATGGCTTAGATCCATCCTGGCGTTTTTGCCAGGGTTTAGGCCCTCCCTGTTTTTTCTGCCAGGGCCCGGGCTGTTCTTGTTTTTTACGCCAACGCATAGGATTATCTTTATATTTACGCTCAGGCAACGGCGTAGTAATGCCGGAGGCGGCGCGCCGCATCATGAAACTGCGCGTGCGTCTGCCTCTCTTATATTCTCCCGTCCTCTTAAAATCATGTTTAGGCCGAAAAATATTCTCTCCTTCATTATTCTGTCCTTCGGTCATAATTACCGGGTGGTGCTTATCCTTTTTCCCGACAAACTCGCTTTTGGGCTTTTTAGGCAAAGCCGGCATAACATGAATCGGCCTGCCTAAGAGCTCTTTGTCGTGTAAGCCTGCGATCGCTTCCAGCGCCTCTGGTTCATTAGGCATCTCCACAAACCCAAACCCCCTGGATTTTTTTCCTTTTTTGTCCATAACAATGACTATGGAAGCAACCCTGCCAAAAACCATAAAAGCTTTATAAACATCTGCCTCTTTGGCCTGAAACGACAAATTACCCACAAAAATATTCATCTTTACTCCTGGGTTACCGTATTATTATAACGCGCCGACCGGATAAAACGGTATAACCTCCGGCATTCTGCGCAGGCTGACATTATTTTGTGTTAGGCCCTATCTATCCCGCTGCGCCCGGCCCCTCCAGAACTCGTCCTCCCAGCGTTTCTTCTCCTGTTCATGAAGCTTTCTTTCCGGGTTAATGATTCTTTCGCTTGTCTTACGCCCTGCCTCTTCCTTTCGTTTTATTTCTGCCTGTTTTGCTTTACTGCTTTTAGATAAGTAAAATATTATAAAAGGAGTAACAACTATTATTGAAACCCAGAAAATAATACTCATATCTTCTCCTATGAGAATGAGAAACGCGTACTAAGCCCTGTGGGAGTGACCAGCAACTATTATACAGCTAATTACAGCAGGATTTAACCTTTTTCTTCTCCTATGGCGGGAGATCGCCGCAGTTCTTTCTTTTCGGAACGCATTTTTTTATACCTGAGCATTTTCTCTTTGGCCCTGCGGGAACGTTTTCTTTTCTGGCGCCTTATCTTTGCTATTTTTTTGCGCTCCTGCGCTTCTCTACCCAAAACAAACGATTCAATTTTATTAACCAGTATTTTTCTGGCAAAATAACGGTTCTGGGCCTGAGAGCGCTCCTTCTGGCATTTAACCTCTATGCCCGTGGGCAGGTGGCGTAAATACACGCACGTAGAGACCTTGTTGACGTTCTGTCCCCCGGCCCCCTGAGAACGGATGAATTTCTCAACGATATCCTCCTGGCGGATGCCCAGCCTCAACATCTGTTCCCGCAGCGCTTTTCCCTTCTCCAACCCTATTGCTATATTGGACATGTAAAAATCCCGGATTAACGATAATTACAGAAACTAAGCGGTATCGAGAAGTCCAACCCCCTTAAATGGGCAATAACCGCCTGTAATTCATCTTTCTTTGCCGAGCTGACCTTTATCTTCTCCCCTTCAATCTGAGCCTGCACTTTTAAACCCAGCTTTTTAATGATACCTGTCAGTTCTTTTGCCCTTTCCTTATCAATGCCCATGCAGATGTCTACTTTTTGGCGCAGATAACCTTCAAAGGCCTTTTCAGGTTCACTGAATTTAAGGGATTTGAGAGAAATCCCTCTTTTGGCCATGCGGGTAGCCAAAATATCGGTAAGAGCCCGTAGCTTAAAGTTATCATCCGCGACCAGGGTGATCTTCTTCTCTTTGCGGTCATAGGTAATAGAGGCCTTGCTATCCTTAAAATCATAGCGCTGGGACAGCTCTTTACTGGCCTGATTTACCGCGTTATCCATTTCCTGGAGGTTGACTTCGGAGACAATATCAAAAGAAAAATTCGCCATATTGAATTCCTCTGCTAGAATTACTGATTTTAATAACCTGCGCGACGCGAATAGAAAAATTGAGAATTAAAAAGAGTGCCGCCTCAATTTCTCCACGGGAGCTTACTTCCATCCTCTTTTTGAAACAGCGCTTTATCCAACATGGCGCAGAGGCAGGGAAATTAACCCCTCCATTTTCAATTTTATTATATTCAATAAGTTACGACAATACAAGCCGTTTGGTATACAGAGACCGCATGGCTTTTCCGGATTGTTCAGCGATGTTTATCTAACTTATTTAAATAACCAAAGGTTTTTCCTCCTGCATCTTCGGCCTGATACAAAAATAGCCACCTATTTTTCTGGATACTGCCCATCATATAATAACCTATTCTGATAAAATCTTGCAATGCTGTTTTCCGGGTTATGCAAAATTATTTCTCTGCATATTCTGAGAGCTTCTTCTCTTTGCCCCTTCCTTAAATACCAATTAATTATCGGAGAGACAATAGTGTTATTGTCAATATATCCGGAGCAGACCAATCCTTCAATATAATATTTCTTCGCATAATCATCATCTCCCATTTCACTGTAAATATGCCCCATATGGATTAGCTCAAATGGGTATTGATCTGAATCCCTGCTATGTTCTATTCTTTCTTCTTGCGATTTGACCATCTTTTCTATTTCTTTATCATGCACATAGAATTCCTTATCTTTAATTCTCTGCAGAAGGGGGTTTATTTTAAGCCCTAAATAAGCCTGTTGAAGGAAAAGACCTTCATACAGCTGTTCCGCAAAAAATTTATACCCCAGATAATTCAGATGCGAGGCGTCCGGGGAAATATATCTTGATCTACCCTCTCACTTAAACAGTGACTGGAAATCTCCGGTAAAATCCAGATAAGGGATATTGTATTTATGAGCGAATTCTTTTATAACATTATCCGAAGTATTATAATAAGAAAGCAGTATTAATTTCGCGCCTTTATCACGGCACAAT
>JAQTNM010000131.1:0-2466 GCA_028713875.1 Candidatus Omnitrophota bacterium
GTCTAAGCAGGGCTTCCTGGTAAAGGTCATCGCCGTTAAAAAAAGCATAGCTGCCTTTAAGCCGGTAGGTTATCCTTTTTAACGTGGGAGATAATTTTTTTACCAGTTCCTCAAATTGCATCATCGGCCACCATAAATAAAAAAGCGCCCTTATCCCTTTTAAAGGGATCCGGACGCCTTAGTCCAAAAAAAATGCCTTCTCCGGCTTCCATCGCCAAAGAAGACATCCTTGTCTTATTACCTATGTATAAAGTATACCCTAAAAACTTAAATTGTCAAGTTCTATTTTTGTCCTCTGATGCTTCCTACGGCACGCACCATGATACGCTCTGACCCGCCACGGCATCCCAGCAACTGAATCCACCCGCCCCAGTAGAAGGATAATAGTCTATAATTATTATATACGCATTCCCTGTGGTGTAGCTAGGGGGCTTTCCACCCGAAGTGCATCTGTGTGCTCTAAGTTGTCTGTGAGTCCCAGACCCACAACAAGTGTCATAATAGAAATAATGCGTACTTGTACAGGAGTTGGGTAGTTGAGATGAACCTATACCCAGATCGCCGTCTGTCATAGCGCTTATGTCACCGTACTCAAGCCAATACTGGTAAGCAAGTTTGCGCATCAAGCCTATTCCTGAGACTGCTTCAGCAGCGCGCATCCTCTCTACTATTTTTGTATATTGGGTATAACCTAAGGTGGCCAGGATGCCTAAGATGACGATGACGACGATGAGCTCTAAGAGGGTAAATGCACTGTTTTTAATCATTGAATATTAGTTTATACTCCCCTTCTTTTTTTGTCGAGGGTCGATTTATAGATAGATATTTATTTGAATATAAAATGGAGCTGGCGATTGTCGAGCGAATGGAGGTTTTAGGCAATGGAGCTTGAGCATTTGAGGGTATCCCGGTGGAGCGAAGCGACAACACCGGGACGGCGATGCTGTCCGAGCGACGAGGCAGAGACCGAGGAGCGAGTTCAGCAGCCGCCGAAAATGCGAAAGAACATTGCCGTCCCCGCCTTGGCGGGGAAAACCGACTTGAGCGAGAGAATCGTCAGATCCATTTACAAACTCAGCCTTTATATCTATTAGTGATAGGCATGCGGCGGTCGCGGCCGAACGCCTTGGGCGTTATTTTTATTCCGGGAGGGGACTGCCTGCGTTTGTATTCGCTTCCATCAACCATTCTTAAGACCTTTACCACCGTCTCTTTATCAAAACCTGAGGCTATGATCTTCCCCAGCTTTCTGTCTTCTTCAACATAGGCCTTTAAAATAGGGTCCAGGGTCTCATACGGCGGCAGGGAATCAGCATCCTTTTGGTTGGGGCGCAGTTCTGCGGTAGGAGGCCTTCTGATTATATCTTCGGGGATGACGGGATTTAAGGAATTGCGGTAGCGGGATAATTTATACACGAGCATTTTCGGCACATCTTTTATCACGGCCAGGCCTCCGGCCATATCCCCGTAAAGCGTGGCGTAACCGGTGCTCATCTCGGATTTATTGCCGGTGGTCAAAACCAGCCAGCCGAACTTATTGGAGAATGCCATCAGTACATTACCCCTGATGCGCGCCTGGATATTCTCTTCGGTAATATCCCTTTCCAGGCCGGCAAAATGCGGCTCAAACACAACCAGGTACATATTGTAGATCTGCTCAATGGAAATGATGATTAATTTTATCCCCAGATTCTCTGCAAGGTTCCTTGCGCCTGCGGCTGATTCCTGCGAAGAATGGCGCGTAGGCATGAACAACCCGGTTACGTTCTCTTTTCCTAAGGCATCTGCCGCCAAAGCAGCCACCAACGCAGAATCTATGCCGCCGCTTAAGCCTATGACAACTTTTTGAAAGCTGTTTTTTGTAACATAATCCCTTAGGCCCAAAACCAGGGCCTGGTAAACTTCGGCAACCGAATCCAAAATCTTGGATTTCTTCTTTTCCAGATGCGTTTTTTGCCCGGAATGGAATTGTTGGGCAATTGTAATTGCGGTTTTAGGTCTTTTACTTTCCGGTATTGCTAAATCCGTAATTAAGAGGTCCTCTTGGAATGCCCGTGCTCTGTTGATTACCCGGCCATTACTATTGATTACCATGCTCTGGCCGTCAAAAACCAATTCATCCTGTCCGCCTATCAGATTAGTATAAGCAATCGCTACCTTGTTGGTTTTAGCCTGTTTGCGGACGGCAGCCTCTCTTTCCCTTATCCTTCCGGCATAATAAGGAGAGGCGTTTATGTTCAAAATCAGCTCTGCCCCGGACTTGGCCTGTATTTCCGTGGGCCCATTGTCATGCCAGATGTCTTCGCAGATATTCACGGCAAAACAAATTTTCCCCAGATTAAACAAAAGAGATTTATTCCCCGGTTCAAAATAGCGCTTTTCATCAAAGACTCCGTAGTTGGGCAATAATATCTTGTGGTATATACCGTAAATCCTGGCATTATGGATAACAGCTGCGGCGTTATA
>JAQTNM010000131.1:2476-4789 GCA_028713875.1 Candidatus Omnitrophota bacterium
TACAGATATTTCCCCTTTTTATCCACGAAACCGATAACTGCCGTGATGCTGGAAACTGCGCGGCTTAATTCTTTTAATCTTCTGAGGTTATCTTCGACAAATTTAGGCTTAAGCAGCAGGTCTTCCGGCGGGTATCCGGTAAGCGCTAACTCCGGAAAGGAAATTATATCTACGCCTGATTCCTTTGCCCTGTTTATATAAAGAAGGATCTTGCGACTATTGCCTTCCAAATCCCCGACCGTAGGATTTATCTGGGCAAGGGCTATCCGCAAATTGGATTTTTTCACTTTTTAAGACTTCTTGGTTTTGATATCCTGGGCTAAAATTATGGCCTCGGCGATCTCGCGCATGGATTTACGTTTGTCCATGCTCTGTTTCTGAATAAGCCGGTAAGCTTCGCCGGGGAGGATATTGGCTTCCTGGGAAAGTATCTCCTTTGCGCGTTCAATGAGCTTGCGGTTCAGGAGCGCCTCTTCTGCGCTGTGCGCCCTTAAGGCCAACTCCGCATTCTCAATCGCCACTGCCGCCTGACTAGCCACGGCACTAAGAATATCCAATTCATGCTTGGTAAATTTATGTTTTTGAGAAGTATAGCAATTAAGCACTCCGATCACCTTCCCTTTTACCGCCAGGGGGACGCTGGCCAGTGAATAAAGGCCTTCATCTTCGGCGATATCGCGGTTCAGGTAACGTTTATCTTTCCTGACATCCAGGACGCAGATCGGTTTATTCTCTTTAGCCACTATGCCGGCTATGCCTTCCCCTAATTTCAAATTGGGTTTTTTATTGTACCTTTCCGAAATAGACTGCGTGGCCTTAACCACTAATTCCTGTTTATCGGGGTCGATGAGCATCAGGGAACAGACCTTGGAATGCATGATCTCCGCGGTCACGCTGACGATAAGGCGCAAGACCTCTCCAAGGTAGAGGCCGGAAGTAATGAGATTGGCCACCTTGGAAAGGGCCTGGATATGCTTTAGATAAAGCTGGTAACTCTGTTTTGTGCCGGGCATATTTTAGAGTATAGGCAAATACTTGTTTACCTCATACTGCGTCACCTGGGCCTTATATTCATCCCATTCCATTTTTTTATTGCGGATAAAATACTCAAAAACTTTGTCCCCCAGGCATTCTTTGACGAGCTTACTGTTGCCGGTAATACGGATGGCTTCCAGCAGGTCTTCGGGCAGGGATTTGATATTGGCCCTATCCCTTTCTTCCCCGCTCATATGGTAAATATTATCATTGGCGGGCTCGGCTAATTTATATTTATTCTTCAGGCCGTCAAGACCGGATGCCAGCATCGCGGAAAAAGCAAGATAGGGATTGCAGGCCGGGTCAGGCGAACGGTATTCAATGCGCGTGGCCTTTTCCTTGCCGGGTTTATACATCGGTACGCGGATCAAAGCCGAGCGGTTCATCTGCGCCCAACAGATATAGACCGGGGCTTCGTATCCGGGGACCAGGCGCTTGTAGGAATTTACCCACTGGCTGGTAATAGCGGTGATCTCCTGGGCGTGCTTAAGGAGCCCGGCGGTAAAAGCTCGGCCGGTCTCGGAAAGGTGATATTTTTCTTTTGCATCAAAAAAGGCGTTCCTTGAGCCCTTGAACAGCGATTGATGTACGTGCATGCCTGAACCGTTGATGCCAAAGATGGGTTTGGGCATAAATGTGGCGTATACTCCGTGCTGACGGGCTATTTCTTTTACAATCAGCCGGTAAGTCATCACGTTGTCAGCCATTGAAAGGGCATCCTTGTAGCGCAGGTCGATCTCATGCTGGCTCATCGCCACTTCATGGTGGCTGTATTCAACCTGAATACCCAGCGCCTGCATGGTCAGGATGGTATCGCGCCTCAGGTCCTGGGCCACATCCAAGGGCACCAGGTCAAAATACCCGCCCTGGTCCAGCGGCTGGGGGACCTGGGAATTGGCAAAATAAAAATACTCCAGTTCCGGTCCGACATAATAAGTAAAACCCAGCTGTGCTGCCTTGGCCAGATTACGTTTTAAAACGTAGCGCGGGTCCCCTTCAAAAGGCCTGCCGCTAGGCTCGTAGATATCGCAGAACATCCTGGCCACGTTATATTCTTCTTTTGAGCGCCAGGGCAGAATGGCAAAAGTATCCGGGTCAGGCCTGGCTATCATATCCGATTCTTCGATCCTGGCAAAACCCTCAATGGATGAGCCGTCAAAACCCATTCCTTCGTCCAGAGCGCCCTCCAGCTCATCAGGGGTGATCGCAAACCCCTTTAAGAACCCCAGGACGTCGGTAAACCATAAACGGATGAATTTTACTTTATGTTCTTTGACT
>JAQTNM010000132.1 GCA_028713875.1 Candidatus Omnitrophota bacterium
AAAAAATAGCGGCAGATAAAAAAGGAAGGTATTTAATTCTACCGGCCTTATCAAGGAAAAGGCCTTGTATAAAAAAGCCGAGGCATAAAAAAGAAATTTATTCCAGGCCAAAGGCGCTCCATAAGGAGCAAGCATCAACGTATCAATCTCTTGACCGTCTATAACCCGGTCTCCCGGATGACCCAACCGTAAAACATTATCCACGTACCTTGCCCAGTTCCAGCAGTCCAGCTCCATAAGGTAAGTCTGTCCCCGGGGATCCTGATATTTGTCTTTCAGTTTCAGATACTCGCCTTCTACCCCCTCCCCAATCTGCCGCTTATTCTTGTTTTCATATTCGGTGAGCCTCTCTGAGATTAACCTGTCCTTGGCCTGGACATCAAACTGCGGAAAATCCCTGTTGACCTGCCTGATTATATCCTGATAGATTATCTTGTTTACCGTATTTTCGGCGTGTATTTTAAGCTGGGGAAAGTTAATGGTGTAAGTGCGGAAATAAACATTTAAAACCAAAACAAAGGCTAAAGGAAGAATAAAGGAATATCTTTTCATTTTGATTTTATGGCCAGGACCTTGACAAAATCCGCGGCATCTTCTATTTTGTCGGTAACTCCCTCCAGATATTCTGCCAGTTGATAACATAACAAAAGGCTGATGGGTTCAAGCTTGGCGTGGATGATGGTCCCGATCAAGAGCTGCTTCTGGTCATCGGCATCATGCTCGATATGATCAACGCATCCGCAGTCATCAAGCGCTTTCTTAAGGTCGTTCTTGGCAAGGGACTGTATGCCTTCATTAAGCTTAGATACCGAATTTACGATGAGGTCCGTGGCCAGGGCAATGTTTTTCAGGACATTTTCCGGAAGTTTCTGTTCAATAAAACCCAGTATCCTTGCTGCTCCGTTAGTCCAGTCCGCGATCTTATCCAGGGTCTTTACAAAATGCATCAGGTCCTCCCTGTCAGGCGGCAGCAAAAGACTTTCGGAAAGTTGACTGACCATCTTTGACCTCAGGATATCCGCGCGATGTTCGCTTTCTCTAACCTTTTCGATGGCTGATGTTTTTCCGGTCAGGTCTGCGTTAATAAAGGCCTTGACCGCTTCGGAAAAGTAACTGACGGTCTTGCAGGTCTCTTCCACATGCTTCCTGGCATCCTCCAATATCGATTGCTCCTCAGCCATCCCTAACCAGCCTAAAATATTCCTTGTCTCCCTCATTTTGTCCTCCCTGCCTGTCTGCCGACAGCTAGACCTGCCGGTAAGCAGGCTTAAGATATTTTTACAAAAACCATTATTGCTTTTAGAGCCATAAAACTTATGATGCCGGAAATAAAAGGTGTGGCCAACCAACAGACGACTATTTCCCGGATTATACGCAGGTTCAAAACATGCATACCCCTGACCATGCCTACGCCAAAAATAGCCCCCACAATAGAGTGGCTCGTGGATACCGGTATGCCGAAGAGAGTATAGATGTGTACGTTTATGGCGCTGGCAAGCTGAGCGGAAAAAGCCATGATCGGGGCAAGGTTGGTTATCTCGGAACCTATTGTCCCGATAACTTTATATCCCCAGGTTGTAATCCCCAGGACAATGGCTGAGCCTCCTAAAATTATACTGGCATTGGGAGTAAGGATCCCGGCCCCTGAGATCACCCCGACGGAATTTGCCACGTCGTTAGCCCCCCAGCTGTAAGCCACATAACAGCCGCTAGTAATGATGAGGACGGTCAAGGTCGCCTTAAGATACCTGCGGGGTATTAGGCGATAGAAGACATTTTTAAAAATGCGGTAAAAAATATACCCTAAAACAGCTGCACCTATCGGGGTAAAGATCCAACAGATAAAGACGTCCTGGATCACCTTCCAATTAACCGAGGCATGGATACTCAAGCCTGCCCCGGCCACAGCCCCTACAATAGAGTGGCTTGTAGAAATGGGCATTTTCCAATAGGTGGCTAAAACCACCCAGGCACAAGCAGCAAAAGAAGCTACCAAAGCCACATAGAGAGCCGAAGTCTTACCAAGTTTATCTATCGGCACAATGCCCTTGCCGATAGTATGCGTAACATGAGACCCCTGTAAAAATGCGCCCAGGAAGCCGAAAATCACGATAAGGACTATTGCCTGTTTTAAATTGAGTACCCTTGAACCGACAGCCGTACCTAAGGAGTTGGCCGCATCATTCGCTCCGATGGCCCAGCCCACGGCAATACCCATTAATATGGTCAGGCTGAAGAATAATAAGTACATTATGTCCTGTCTCAGGCTGATTTCTTAGGATATACAGGCAGGATTATATCACTTAATTAATGGCGGGGTCAAGGGGTATTCGGCTATTTCAGCTCTTCGGGATGATGCTTAACCACCCTGGCCTCGACCATATAGATGACGTCTTCGGCAATATTGGTGGCGTGGTCACAGATACGCTCCAGGTGGCGGGCAACCAGCAATAACGGCAAGGCCCTATCTGCGGTGCTAGCATCCCTGGACATATAATCATTAATCAGTTCTTTCTGGATCAGGTTGCGCAATTTATCCGCCTCAGGGTCCGATAAAAGCACTTTCTTGGCCATATCTACGTCTCTGTTGATAAATGCATCGATGGAATTACGCACCATGTTCTGGCTAAGGGTGGATAATTTAGGGATATCGATAAGAGGTTTAAGTAAAGGCTTGTCCGCCAATTCCAGGACTCTTTGCGCTATATCTACGGCTAAATCCGCGATGCGTTCCAGGTCGGAATTTATCTTCATCGCTGTTGCAATAAACCTCAAATCCCCGGCCATAGGCTGCAGCCTGGCGATAAGGTCAACGCAGCGCTCATCAATGGCAAGTTCCAATTCGTCAATCTTGACATCTTCGCTTATGACGAGGCTGGCCTTGGTTTTATCGCGGTTAGCTAGCGCATCGATGGAATTATAAATGGCCTCCTGGGCCAAAACCCCCATCCTGATGATATTTTTATGCAACTCTTTGAGCTCTTCGTCAAAATGTCTTTCCATTGAAATTCCCCCCTTAAACAAGCGCTACCTCTTCAAGCAAGACATGCCCCTGGTGTTTATGGCTTGCTTGACTCCGTGCCCTGCACGGAGGTTATGCTCCATGCTTGTTTACTCCATGCTATGCATGGAGTTTTCGTTTAACCAAACCTTCCGGTAATATAATCTTCTGTCCGCTTATCCCTGGGCCGGGTAAATATATCCTGGGTAAGGCCAAACTCGATCAGCTCGCCCAAAAGCATAAAACCCGTATCATCGGAAACGCGCGCTGCCTGCTGCATATTATGCGTAACGATTATTATAGTATAATTATTCTTTAATTCACGCATTAATTCTTCAATGCGCATCGTGGACTGCGGGTCAAGCGCAGAACAAGGTTCGTCCATCAGCACTATTTCCGGCCTGACCGCCAGCAGCCGGGCGATGCAAAGCCTTTGTTTTTGTTCCAGAGACAAACCCAAGGCGGATTTATGCAGTTTATCCTTTAAGTCACCCCACAAAAGCACGGCCTTGAGGCTCTCTTCTACGATCTCATCCAGCCTATTTTTGCCTGCGGCATTCCCGTGTATTCTCTGGCCGAAAACAATATTCTCGTAGATCGAAAGCGGAAAAGGATTCGGCCGCTGAAATACCATGCCTACTTTCTTGCGCAACACCACCAGCTCGGCCCTGGGACCCAGTATATCCTGACCGTCGATCAGGACATTGCCGCTGGCGCGCACACCTTCGATCAAATCGTTCATCCGGTTAAAAACGCGCAGCAGCGTTGATTTTCCGCAACCAGAAGGCCCGATGATCGCAGTGATGCGCCTGGCATAAAAAGAGGCATTGACATCCTTTAATGCCTGGAAGTCGCCATACCACAGATTGAGATTATTTACTTCAAGTATAGGCTTATCCAAATTTCCCCCTGATATAATCATCGGTGCGCTGATCGCCTGGCGCGGTAAAGATCTTCTCAGTTCTATCTGTCTCAATAAGCTGGCCGTTCAGAAAGAAAGCGGTCCTGTCGCCAACGCGCGCTGCCTGCTTAACATTATTGGTGACCAGGACCAGGGTATAATCCTCTTTTAATTTCAACATCGCTTCTTCCACCTTGGCAGTAGATATGGGGTCTAGGCCCGAACAGGGCTCATCGAACAGCACTACCTCGGGCTCAACCGCAAGGGTGCGGGCGATACAAAGACGCTGCTGCTGGCCTCCTGATAACTTATACGCGGATTCACTCAGCCTGTCCTTAACTTCATCCCAGAGATAAGCCTTTTTTAAAGCCTCTTCCACGATCCCCTTCAGGCTTCTTTTATCTTTTTTACCGTGCATCCGTACTCCATAAACTATATTATCAAAAATAGACAGGGGAAGCGGCATAGGCATAGCAAAAACCATGCCTACTTTCCTGCGTAAAAATTCTAAGTCCATTTTCCGAATATCCTCCCGCTCAAAGAAGACGCTTCCGGACATCCTGAAATTCGGCTGTAGTTCATTAAGCCGGTCCAGCATCCTCAAAAAAGTGGTCTTGCCGCTATTGGCCGGGCCGATTACGCTCAATATCTCATTGTTCAGTATTTTTAAATTTACTGAACTAAGCGCCTGTTTCTGCCCAAACCAAATGTTTAAATCTTTTATATCAAAGCTTACCATTTTTTCTTTTTCCTGAATTTATAGCGTATGATTATGGCGATCAGGTTCATGAATAATACCAGGGTTAACAGCACCAAAGCCGTGCCATACCTTATCTTTTCATCAACATTGGGCACCTGAGTAGATATAACGTAAAGG
>JAQTNM010000133.1 GCA_028713875.1 Candidatus Omnitrophota bacterium
TATCGCTGACAGCCTTTAAATTAACTGCCTCGCCGTTCTTATCGGTAACTTTTATGTTGATAACGCCTTTGCCGCCGCGAGAGGTCAAGCGGTATTCTTCTGCGGTAGTGCGCTTGGCAAAGCCCAGTTCGGTTACGGTTAAAATCTCCGACCCCTTCTTGGCCACTACCATATCAATCACTTCATCCTTCTTGGCCAGGGAGATCGCCCGCACTCCGCCTGCCTGCCTGCCCATGTCGCGCACGTTGCTTTCGGAAAACCGTATTGCCTTTCCCTGCCTGGTACCAATGAGCAGCTCCTGTTTGCCATCGGTCAACTCAACGCCGATTAATTCATCTGTCTTATCCAGGGTCATCCCGATAATCCCGGCCTTACGCGGGTTGCCGTAGGCATCGAGCCTGGTCTTTTTAATCTGGCCGTTCTTGGTGGCCATTACCAGGTATTTATCCGCGGAGAATTCCTTTACCGGTATGGTCGAGCTGATCTTGGAGCCCGGCTCCATCTCTATGAGGTTAATTATCGCTTTGCCTTTGGAGGTGCGGCTGGACTGGGGTATCTCATAAACTTTTAGCCAATGCACCTTGCCTTTGTCCGTAAAAATAAGCAGGTAGTCTTTGGTAGAGGCGACAAAAAGATGCTCGATAAAATCCTCTTCTTTGACCTCGGCACCACTTGCGCCTGTGCCTCCGCGTTTCTGTTTGCGGTAAGCGCTGACCGGAAGCCGCTTAATATAGCCGCCGTGGCTGATAGTCACTACCACGTCTTCCTCGGCGATCAGATCCTCCACCTCCAGCTCTTCTACCTCTCCAACGATATCTGTGCGACGCTCATCTCCGTATTTCTTCTTCAGCTCCTGAAGCTCTTCTTTTATAATGCCTTCTATTTTTTTCTCCGAGGCCAGGATCGCCCGGCATAGTTCGATCTTCTTTAACAGCTCCGCATATTCGGCATCGATCTTGTCACGCTCAAGCGCCGTAAGGCGCTGTAACTGCATCTCTAAGATCGCCTGGGACTGGATCTCGGAAAGCTCGAATTCCTTCATCAGGCGCTCTTTGGCCTGCTCGGTATTCTTGGAGGTCTTGATAGTCTTGATAATGCGGTCGATGAACTTCAGGGCGATCTTTAAGCCCTCCAGGATATGCGCGCGCTTCAGGGCCTTGTCTAATTCAAACTGCGTGCGCCTGCGGATGATCACCTTGCGGTGCTCTATATAATAATCCAGCACCTGGCGCAGGTTCAGCACCCGCGGACGGTTCTCTACCAAGGCCAGCATAATAATACCGAAGGTGGTCTCTAATTGCGTGTGCTTAAAAAGCTGATTTAAGATTATCTGGGATTCGACATCGCGCTTGAGCTCCACCACGATACGCAAACCATCCTTATCGGATTCATCGCGGATATCCGAAATCCCTTCGATCTTTTTATCGTCAACCAGCCCGGCGGCGGTCTCAATCAGGCTGGATTTCTGCACCTGGTAAGGAATCTCGGTAATGACAATCAGGTCTTTACCGTTCTTCTGATGCTCAATGGTTGCCCGCGCGCGCACGGTAAGCTTGCCTCTGCCGGTATTATAGGCGTCCTTTATGCCGTTCCTGCCGCAGATGACTCCTCCGGTGGGAAAATCCGGGCCTTTTATATAACGCATCAAGTCTTTGGGTTCTGTTTCCGGATGATCCAGCAGATAGATAATCGCATCCGCTACTTCGCCCAGATTATGCGGCGGGATATTGGTGGCCATGCCCACAGCAATGCCGCTTGAGCCATTGACTAGGAGGTTCGGCAGGGTCGCCGGCAGTAAAAGCGGCTCCTTAAGTGAAGCGTCAAAATTTGGGCCAAAGTTTACCGTGTCCTTATCAATATCGGCCAGCATCGCATCGGCGATCGCCGCCAGGCGGGCCTCGGTGTAGCGCATTGCCGCAGGGGCATCTCCATCGATAGATCCAAAGTTCCCCTGGCCGTCCACCAGGGGATAACGCAAAGAAAAATCCTGGGCCATTCTTACCAGGGTGTCATAAACCGCAACATCACCGTGGGGATGGTATTTACCCAAAACCTCTCCAACGATACGCGCGCATTTTTTATAAGGCTTGCTATGATCCAGGCCCAGCTCCTGCATGGCATACAGTATCCTCCTATGCACCGGCTTTAGCCCGTCGCGCACATCCGGCAGGGCCCTGCCCACGATTACGCTCATGGCGTAATTAAGGTAAGAATCCTTAACCTCTTCCTCAATATAAATAGGGATGATTTTTTCGTTGCGCGTATACATTTTTAAATATCCAGGTTCTTTACCTGATGGGCAAAATTTTCGATGAATTCGCGGCGCGGCTCAACCTGATCCCCCATCAAAACCGTAAACATCTTGTCTGTCTCTACTGCATCCTCAAGCTTAACCTGCAAGATCGTCCGCCTCTCCGGATCCATAGTGGTTTCCCAAAGCTGGGGAGGGTTCATTTCTCCCAGGCCTTTGTATCTTTGAATGTGCATACCTTTAGTGGCCATTTCTTTAATATAGGACAATATATCTTTCAGGCTAAATATATCTTTTTGTTCTTTTTCGTTAATTATCCGGTAAGGGGCTTTTGGCTTCTTTCCGGCTTTGGCGCCGTTAGTTTCTTTTTGGTTAATTGCTTCTGCGCTATAACTGGCAATATCCAGACCCATTTTTTCAATCTTAGTCACTATCTGTTCAATATCCGGAGCTTCAAATAGTTCAAGAACATCCGGCTCAGCTTCTTTGCCGGCTTTATCAGTCAGGCCAGCTAACTCCTTATCAGAATACACAAAATACTCTTTTCCATCCACTTTTACCCTATAAATAGGCAATTTTTTGGTCTTTTGACTCCTAAATCCCAGATATTTTACTAATTCCACTCCCTTTTTATCTAAATTCTTGCCTAATTTCTCTAATTCTACTAATTGGTAAAGAAGCTCTTTAAACTGGTTATCTGTAAAGCTAGATTTATCCTTTAAACGCATAAGGCGGTGGCCCTCTCTGCCTAGATCCAAAAGCAGGTCATCCATCTGTTGCTCAGTCTGGATATATTCTTCGCGTTGCCCCCGCTTGATCTTATAGAGCGGGGGTTGAGCAATATACACATGACCGTCTTCCACCAGCTTAGGCATCTGCCGGTATAAAAGCGTCAAAAGCAGGGTGCGGATGTGTGAACCGTCAATGTCAGCATCCGCCATAAGAATTAACTTGTGATAGCGTAGTTTCGTGATATCAAATTCTTCGCCCACGCCTGTGCCTAAAGCAGTAATAATGGTGCGGATCTCCTCATTGGAAAGTATCTTATCCAGACGCGCCTTTTCCACGTTTAAGATCTTGCCCTTGATCGGCAGTATGGCCTGGAACCTGCGGTCCCGGCCTTGTTTGGCGCTGCCGCCGGCGCTATCGCCCTCGACTATATACAATTCACACAGGCTGGGGTCTCTTTCAGAGCAATCCGCTAACTTGCCTGGCAGGCCTGCTCCTTCCAAAGCCCCTTTTCTGCGGGTCAGTTCCCTGGCTTTACGCGCAGCTTCCCTAGCCCTTGAGGCTACAATAACTTTATCAATGATCTTATTAGCTACCGAGGGATTCTCTTCAAAGTAGGCGGACAGGGCATCAAGGCTCGCAGAGGCCATCAGGCCTTCCACTTCGGAATTCCCAAGCTTAGTCTTAGTCTGGCCTTCAAACTGGGGGTTAGGGACTTTGACGCTGACCACGGCAGTTAAGCCCTCACGCACGTCTTCTCCGCTGATAGCTATTTCATCTCCCTTGATCAAATTCTTGGCTTTAGCATACTGGTTTATCGCCCTGGTCAAGGCGGATTTAAACCCCGACAGGTGAGTCCCGCCTTCCACGGTATTGATATTATTGGCAAAAGAAAACAGGGTTTCGGCATAACCGTCATTATACTGCAGGGCGCCTTCCATCATTACGTCGCCCTGGGTTTTCTGGAAATATACCACTTTATTGTGCAGGGGGTTCTTGTTTTTGTTCAGATATTCCACGAATGAGACTATCCCGCCGGCAAATTCAAAAACCGCTTCTTTATCAGAGCGTTCGTCGGTAAGCTTAATCTTCAGGCCGCGGTTTAAGAAAGCCAGCTCTCTTAAACGCTGGGAAAGCACGTCATAGGAAAACTCTATTTTGGGAAAAATCGTTTTATCCGGCTTAAAGGTAACCTTAGTGCCGGTAGAATCGCTTTTGCCTATAACCGTCAACTTGGAAGCTGTTTTACCGCGTTCATAACGCTGGTGATAAACCTTGCCGTCTCTTTTTACTTCTACTTCCAACCAGTCTGAAAGAGCGTTCACCACGCTTACACCTACGCCGTGCAGGCCTCCGGAAACCTTATATATCCGGTGGTCAAATTTACCCCCTGCATGCAGCGTGGTCAACGCCACTTCTACCGCCGGCTTCTTCTCGGTCTTATGCATATCCACGGGGATACCCCGACCGTTATCTATTACGCTGATACTGTTATCCGGCCGGATAAACACGCCGATGCTGCTGCAATAACCGGCCAGAGCCTCATCTACGCTATTATCCACCACTTCATACACCAAATGATGCAGCCCGCGCGTACTCGTATCTCCGATATACATCGCCGGACGGCGCCTGACCGCCTCCACCCCCTCTAAAACCTGGATGGTCGTGGCATCATATACCTTGTCCTTGGCGGGCTTGGCTAGAGACTGGGGCTTGGCACTCTCTGGTTTTATCTTGTTCTTCTTTTTCACTATACTTCTCCGATATAGAAACGAA
>JAQTNM010000134.1 GCA_028713875.1 Candidatus Omnitrophota bacterium
AAGATTTAAAAACTCATTCTGAAAAACATAAATTACTTCGCGAGCTTGGGTTTAGGGTGGACAGCCACGAGCAGAAATGCAAAAGCTTGGCTGAGGTAGAAAAATTTATTGAGAAAATCGGTAAAATCAGGGAAGGTTTGCCGTTCGGCACGGACGGCGTGGTGGTTTCGGTGGACAATTTGGAATATCAGGACAGGCTGGGGGTTGTGGGCAAAGCACCGCGCTACATGGCTGCCTTTAAATACCCGGCGGAAAAGGCCACAACCGTAATTAAAGAAATAAAGGTGAATGTGGGCAGAACCGGAGTTTTAACGCCGTTAGCTGTGTTTGAACCGACTTTGGTAGCA
Source organism: Candidatus Omnitrophota bacterium (assembly GCA_028713875.1). Classification (GTDB taxonomy): domain Bacteria; phylum Omnitrophota; class Gorgyraeia; order Gygaellales; family Profunditerraquicolaceae; genus JAQTNM01. The sequence goes on from JAQTNM010000134.1 coordinate 348, forward strand.
GGTTCTACCATAGGAAAGGCCACGCTCCACAACATGGATCAAATTGCGCGCTTGGATGTGCGCGTGGGCGACACCGTGGTCATTCAAAAAGCCGGAGATGTCATACCGGAGGTGGTGGAAGTTTTGGTAAAAATGCGCACAGGCAAGGAAAAAAAATTTAAAATGCCGGAAGTTTGTCCGGTTTGCAACCACTTGGTGGAAAAAAGAGAAGCCGGCTCAAAAAAAGACGAAACCTCGGTGGCTTACTATTGCACCAACCCCAAATGTCCGGCCAAGAACCGAAGGTTTATGCAGCATTTTGTAGGCGTTTTGGATATTTACGAAATCGGTCCGAAAATTCTGGACCGTTTTCAGGAAGAGGGGTTAATTAGTGACGCTGCGGATATTTTTGCCCTTGAGGAAAGTGATATTAAAGACTTGGAAAGGTTCGGCGAGAAGAGCGCGGAGAATATTATTCAGTCCATTAACGAGCATCGCCAAATAACTCTACCGAAGTTTATTTATGCTTTGGGCATTTTACACGTGGGAGAACAAACCGCCGAAGATTTGGCTGCTCGCTTTTTAAGTTTGGATAAATTAGGAAAAGCTTCTCTTGAAGAAATCACCAACATAGAAAATATCGGGCCGGTGGTTTCCAAGAGCGTTTATGAGTACTTTAAAGACAAAGACAATCTTAAGTTTATCGACAAGCTGTTCAAAAATGGCGTAACTGTGGCGCCTTACCGGCTACCGACTGCCGGATACAAATTAAAAGGCAAAATTTTCGTCATCACCGGAAGCCTTGAGACAATGTCCCGGGATGAGGTGAAAAATAAAATCAAAGAATTTGGAGGCAAGGTTACGGAATCGGTTTCCAAGCAGACTTCTTATGTGGTGGTAGGGAACGAGCCCGGATCAAAATATGACAAAGCTGTGAAATTGGGCGTGGAAGTATTGGACGAGAAAAAGTTTTTGGACTTGATTAAATAAAATGGTAATAAATCAGCTTAAGAATTGGTACGGCAAATACGAACGGATAATTTCCTCGCTGTCTTTGGTCGGCGGGTTTGTTTTTGACGCGCTGACGCTAAAGCGGGTGGACTTGTTTTGGGAAAATGTTTGGGTAGTTGGGCATTTGGTAATTGTCGGAACCTGCATAGTGCTTGTTCACGCCTTGGATAAAGGCGAAGGAGACGACTTGGGCGCCGAAGCTTTAGCGAAGGCGGCAGCCGATTCTTCCAAGGCGCATTTTTGGCTGGTTAACATTTTACAGTTCTTTTTTGGAGGGATTCTCTCCACTTATTTGGTGTTTTATTTTAGAAGCTCGGATATTTTAGTGGCCTGGCCATTTTTGCTTATTTTGGCTTTGTCGTTTGCGGCCAATGAAGTTTTAAAGCGCCACTTTGTGCGCTTGGCGTTTCAAATTTCCCAATTATATCTTTCTATTTTTGCCTTTGCTGTTTTTATCGTTCCGGTCATACTCCACAAAATCGGCGACGGAATTTTTATCCTTTCCGGCGCAAGCTCTTTGGCAATAATCGGCCTGTATTTACTGGTGCTTAATTATTTTTCCAAAAAGCCCATTAAACGCAGCTGGAAAACCATTGCCATAAGCATTAGCGGAATTTTTATAATGATGAACGCGTTTTATTTTAGCAAACTTTTGCCGCCCATCCCGCTGTCCTTAAAAGACGCCGGAGTTTTTTATTCCATTGCCAGAAATTTCCAAGGGGATTATTCGGCCGTGGCGGAGCAAAAAGGCTGGCTGGAATACTTTACCCTTTATCCGGACTTCCACTATCTTCCGAGCCAGCCGGTGTATGTTTACAGCGCAGTATTTTCGCCCTCGGGCTTAAATACAGACGTTTCTCACCAATGGCAAAAACAGGATTCCGCGGGCAAGTGGGTAACCATAGACAGCGTTCCGCTTAAAGTTGTAGGCGGCCGGGACGGCGGTTTTAGAACTTATTCGCAAAAAACTTTTAACCTGAGCCCGGGGCGCTGGCGCGTAAATGTGCAAAATAATCGAGGCCAAATCATCGGCCGGGTCAGGTTTAATTTAGTTTCCGCAGACGTTTTGCCAAAAGTAATTGAAGAAATAAAAGAGTAATAATTTATGTCCAAAGCCCATAATTCCCGCTCTTGTGGTTAAAGTGTGGATGGCTGTTTTCCGGACTTAAAATTTAACCTTAAATAAGCCACTTTTTATTGCCATTATTTTGACATTTGCCTCTTGACAGCCAAGGCGGAATCACTTAAAATATCAATACGATAAATAAAGGTTCAACTACCTATGTTAAAAACCTTGAGATTATTAAAGCAACTGCGGTTTATGTAACTGGCCAATTTAATGTGGTCCAGACATAACCGCGAAAGCGGTTTTTTTGTTCTCAAATATAAATTTTGCCGAAGGCAAAAGAAACATAGCGAACAATCCGCCTCCGGCGGATGGCACGGTAAATAAATCTATTTTAGTTCTTTCCAACTTATAACTGTTTGTATACTGCTCACAGATCTCAGCGTTCCAATTTATATTTGGGAATACAGGCTCGTAGATTCTTGCCTGGGCAGTAGTCAAATGGTTGTAAAGAAGTACCGGCTGTTCCCCCAGCACTTTAAAAACTAAATCAATAGACCCCAAGTATTCAATCAGACTTGGGTGATCTATGGGTAGATAAATAAGTTCAATCAGCTCATTTAAATTTCTTTGCCGGAATTTAAATGAGATAAAATATCTCTAAAACTTTTGTAAGGGTTTTAGGGGTGAACATTGTATCCTTTAGTAGTTTGTTCATCAAACAGTTGTAAGATGTATGATTAAAGATTTAAGAAGCTGCATTGCGGCTACTGACAACTTTAATCTTTCAACTTTCAACCAATTTGGTGGTCACAAATTGCTAGTCAATACTTATCTCTTCCGCCGTCCGGCGGATTGAGAAAGAATTAAAATAAGATAAGGGTATACGGTGGATGCCTAGGCAGTATGAGCCGACGAAGGACGTAGTAGCCTGCGAAAAGCCTCGGGGAGCTGGCAAACAAGCTTTGATCCGGGGATGTCCGAATGGGGAAACCCACGCACTGGAAGAGTGCGTGCTGCAATGCCGTGGGGTATTGTAAGCGGGAACCATGCGAAGTGAAACATCTCAGTAGCATGTGGAAAATAAATCAATTCCAACGCAAGTTGGAACGAGATTCCGTTAGTAGTGGCGAGCGAAAGCGGATGCATATAGAAATTTATTCATCATTTTAGTATAGTAGAAAATGGTGAATAGATTATCTATTAGCCCAAACCTAATTAGTGTTTTCATAAGTCCCGATTTATCGGGATGGAGATTTAAAGATTACAGTCGTTGCTAATTAGGCGTTATAAGTGGAAGTTATTGTGAGGCTGTAACCTCACTGGGAAAATTATGTGCTGTTTAGCAGAACACGCCTGGAAAGGCGGACCAAAGAGGGTGATAGTCCCGTATCGCGAAAAACCATGCAATTTCCTAACTTTTTCTTGAGTACGACCAGACACGAGAAATCTGGTCGGAAATCAGGTCGACTAAGATCTAAGGCTAAATACTCATATTGACCGATAGTGAACAAGTACCGTGAGGGAAAGGTGAAAAGCACCCCGGAAGGGGAATGAAATAGTATCTGAAACCGTATACTTACAAGGAGTGGAAGACCTTATCTCAATTGCCGCAAGGCTTTTGGGATGGTTAACCGCGTGCCTATTGAAGAATGATCCAACGAGTTAATCTTATGCGGCTTGATTAAGTCTTATCAAAGACGAAATCGTAGTGAAAGCGAGGATGAATAGTCCGTATTAAGATTTTGTACGATTGATTAGCCGTCAAACGCTCATCAATCGCAACAATTTCTTAAATGTCGCATGAGTTAGACCCGAAACCCAGTGAGCTACGCATGGCCAGGATGAACGTTATGTAAAAGTAACGGGAGGTCCGAACCCACTATTGCTGCAAAAATAGGGGATGAGCTGTGCGTAGGGGAGAAATTCCAATCGAACTGGGTGATAGCTGGTTCTCCTCGAAATAGCTTTAGGGCTAGCGTCGAGAGTTCCCTTTAGAGGTAGAGCACTGAATGGAAACCTGCTGCGCAAGCGGTAGGCTCCAACCAAACTCCGAATTCTAAAGGTCAAGATCTCGGCAGTCAGTCCGTGAGGTCTAAGCTTCACGTGACAAATGGAAAAGAATCCACACCACCGTCTAAGGCCCCCAAATCCTAGCTATAGTGCAAAGGATGTGGGGTTGCTCATACAACCAGGAGGTTGGCTTAGAAGCAGCCATCCTTTAAAGAAAGCGTAACAGCTCACTGGTCAAGCGATCCTGCGCCGACAATATATAGGGGCTAAGCTAGGTGCCGAAGAC
>JAQTNM010000135.1 GCA_028713875.1 Candidatus Omnitrophota bacterium
ATTGACAGGCGCGGAAGCCCAGCAGGTCAAGATCGAGACCCAGGAGCAGATAAAGAAAGAGATCGCTACCGGCAAGTCCGCTTCTTTGCCGGATTGGGTGCAGAATCTCAAACTCAAGGGCGATTTAAGGCTGAGGTATCAGTATAAGCATGAAAAAGCGAACAATGATTTTGCAAAAGATGCTCATATCGGCCGCATCCGTTTCCGCCTTGGCTTGCAGGCCAAGATAAACGAGAAGCTCCTGGCAGGAGTCGGCATAGCCACTGGTTCAGGAGACCCGCGTTCCACCAATATTACCTTCGGCAGCTACAGCACCAAAAAGAGCATTGTGCTTGATTATGGTTACGCCAAATACAGTCCGTTCTCATGGTTGAGCCTGGTCGGCGGGAAAATGCTTTTAGGCGATACGCTCTGGGAACCGTCTGACCTGATCTGGGATACGGATATCACGCCTGAAGGAGCTATATTTCATCTCGACAAGAAGCTGGGTTCCAACGTGGATATCTTCTTCAATACAGGAGCCTTGATCGTTGACGCCGATTCAAGCACGGATAGCAATGGTCCTATGGCCTACATCGTCCAGCCGGGGGTAAACTATAAGATTAACGATAGATTATCGTTAAAAGGAGCTGTTTCCCTCCAGTACTTTGATAATACCAAAGGCCACACCAGCAGCTCTTATTCCTCGGCCACTAACACCGGCAATACTACCAAAGGCACATCGTCATACGCATATAATTACAACATGTTCAATCCTGCGGTTGAGATCAGTATAAAAGAGCCGTTTAAGGCAATCGGCTTGGACATTGAGTCTTTGAAGTTGATCGGTGAATACGTGGATAACCTGGCAGTTTCCTCTTCAAAGGGAACAAGCGGTTTTTCCTGCGGCCTCAAGTTAGGCAACAGCAAGATCGAGAAATGGGGAGACTGGCAGCTCAAATACATATACGCCATGCTCGGAAGGGATGCCGTGCTTGATGTTTTGCCTGATTCCGACCGTTATGGCGGCTCAACCGGTATGAGAAGCCATGAAGTGGAACTCCAATTCGGCGTGGGCAAGAATACATACTTAGGACTTGACGTGTACCGCTCCTGGAGCATAATTGGCGCAAAGGCCCCTGAGACGCTGGTCCAGGTTGATTGGAACATGAAATTTTGATCGATAATGGAAGCTCCGCGCATAGCACGGAGTAAACAAGCGCTCAGCGTAACCCCCGTGCAGGGCACGGAGTCAAGCAAGCCATAAGCACCAGAGGTATGTCTTGCTTGAAGAGGCAGCGATAAACAAAGACTCCATGCCATGCATGGCATGGAGTAAACAAGCCATAAACGCCATGTCTTTCACATTGTGAAAGATGATTCTGGCATAAGCACCAGAGGTATGCCAGAATCAAGGCAGTGGTTGTTTAAGGGAGGAATATGAAGATGAAAAGATTAGTGATGTTAGCGCTGGCAGTGGCAGCGGTATTAAGCCTGACAGCCGCAAACTGTTTTGCCGAGAAGATCGTAATGACCGGCTCTACCACTGTGCTTCCCATTGCCCAGAAAACAGCCGAGGTTTTCATGAATCAGAATGCCGGAGCTGATATATCCGTACGCGGAGGAGGCTCCAGCGTAGGTATTGCCGCGCTCATTGACGGCACCTGTGATATAGCCGACGCTTCCCGGCCGATCAAGGATACCGAGATTGAAAAGGCAGCTGCCAATGGCAGGGACCCGGTTACCCATATCGTGGCAATGGACGGCATAGCGGTAGTGGTAAATAATTCAAATCCGATATCCAAGCTTTCCAAAAAGCAGGTCAGGGATGTTTTTATGGGAAAGGTCTCCGACTGGTCGCAGCTTGGCGGAAATCCCGGGAAGATCGTGATCGTCTCCCGCGATACCTCAAGCGGGACCTTTGAGGCATTCGGCGAGCTGGTTATGAATAAGGAAAAAGTCAGGCCTGATGCCCTGATGCAGGCTTCTAATCAGGCAGTTGCCCAGATCGTCTCCAGGACGCCCCTGGCTATCGGTTATGTAGGTTTAGGCTTTATTACCAGTGATATTAAGCCTCTTGAGATTGACGGAGTTATGCCCTCAAAAGAGACCGTGCTTTCCGGCAAATACCCGGTAACGCGTCCGCTTTTCATGTATTCTAACGGCAAGCCCCAGGGCATGGTCAAGGAGTATCTTGATTTTGTAAAGAGCAAAGAAGGACAGACCCTCGTAGAGGAACAGGGGTATGTTGGGTTGAAATAAGGCGTTTACTCATTTCTCCTGACAGCGGCGGCAGGATTCTATCCTGCCGCCCCCTCCGTTTCTGCAGGAGGCAGAACACCAATCCATCCGATAGGATTGGGTGTTACGGCAGGAGGCAGAACACCAATCCATCGCCGCAGCGGCGGCGCACCAGCCAATCCGCTATGGGTGGGTGCATGATAGGATTGGGTGTTACAGCAGGTCAATATGAAAGATAAAATATATAAGTGGGTTTTTACCGTCCTTGCCTTTTCCTCGCTGGTATTCCTTGTGGGGATAGTCCTGGTGCTTTTTAAAGAAGGATTTCCCATATTCCAAAAGGTCAACCCGATAAAATTTTTATTCGGCAAAGGTTGGTATCCTACATACTCGCCTCCTGAATTCGGGATCCTGCCTTTGATATTGGCATCGGTCTGGGTTACGGCAGGAGCGACGCTTGTCTGCGTGCCTTTAGGGGTAGGAAGCGCGCTTTATCTGCATGAACTGTCCGGCCACAGGCAGAGAGCCATACTTAAGCCGGTAATTGAGATATTAGCGAGTATCCCATCGGTGGTGTACGGGTTCTTTGGCGTGGTGATCGTGACGCCGTTCCTGCAGAACACCTTTAATCTTCCCACCGGGCTTTGCGCCCTTAACGCAAGCTTAGTCCTGGGTATAATGGCGACTCCCACGGTGTGCAGCCTGGCGGATGATGCTTTAAACTATGTGCCGAGAACATTCCGGGAGGCTTCCTTTGCGGTAGGAGCCAACCGTTGGCAGACGCTGACTCAAGTGGTGATACCGGCGGCAGGCTCAGGCATATCAACAGCGATTATACTGGGAATGAGCCGGGCCATAGGCGAAACAATGACCGTATTGATGGTTGCCGGAGGCTCTGCCGTTATCCCGCATTCGTTCCTGGAGCCGGTGCGGCCGATGACCGCGGCAATCGCCGCGGAAATGGGCGAGGCGCCGATGGGAGGGACGCATTATCACGCGCTCTTTGCCATCGCGCTTATTTTATTTATGATAACTTTTATCTTCAATATTATTGCCGAGATGATCAGCAGGCGCTTCAGGATAAAATTGGGTCTGAGCGGATGAGCAAGAATATCAAGCAGAATTTAGGTTTTTTCACTTTATTCCTCTGTATATTGATAACCCTGTTTTTCCTGGGTTCTATAATATATTTTATCAGCGTCAGGGGATTCAGGGTGATCTCCTGGGAATTCCTGACCCAGGGCCCGAGAATGGGGATGACCCAGGGCGGCATTGCCCCGGTGATCGTAGGGACATTATACCTGACTTTAGGAGCGATTATTTTCGCTTTGCCTTTGGGGTTAGCCTGCGCAATATATTTATGCGAGTATTCTCCCAAGGGTCTTGCCGTGAACGTGATCAGAATAAGCATAAATAACCTGGCCGGGGTGCCGTCTGTCGTATTCGGATTATTCGGCCTGGCAATTTTTGTGAATTTTTTCGGTTTCGGGGTATCCATCCTTTCGGGCAGCCTTACTCTGGGGATATTGATCCTCCCCCTTATCATTTCATCTACCCAGGAAGCTTTATTGGCAGTGCCGGTATCCATAAGAGAAGCTTCGTTGTCATTGGGGGCAACCAGGTGGGAGACAATAAAGAACATAGTCCTGCCTACGGCCTTACCCGGTATCCTGACCGGGGTGATCTTGAGCATCGGCAGGGTTGCCGGAGAGACCGCGCCGATCCTTTTTACTGCCGCGGCATTCTATACGCGCGGATACCCCAAGTCGGTGTTTTCGGAAGTGATGGCCCTGCCGTATCACATCTATGCCCTTATGACCGAGGGCACGCATCCGGCTAAACAGACGGCAATAGCATACGGCTGCAGCCTCGTACTTTTATTAATGGTATTATTGATATCCGCCGCAGCCATCTTTATACGCCAAAGGCAGAGAGGTGCAAGTGGACAATAAAATCAAGATCAAAACGCAAAACGTAGACTTTTTTTACGGCGCAACCCAGGCGTTAAGAGGCATAGACCTGGATATATATGAGAACCAGGTAACCGCCATTATCGGGCCTTCAGGCTGCGGTAAGTCGACTTTTATCAGGCTCCTTAACCGCATGAATGAATTGCTCTCTAATACCATCCTCACGGGAAAGATATGCCTGGACGGCCAGGACATGCTTAACGGCAACATTGATGCCGTCAGCATAAGGAAGCGTGTGGGCATGGTTTTCCAAAAACCCAACCCTTTTCCAAAAAGCATTTTTGAGAATATCAGTTACGGCCTTAAGGTCAACGGGGTCAGAAACAGGGGGCATATGGAAGAGAAAGTAGAGTGGGCTTTGAAGAAGGCGGCATTGTGGCCGGAAGTAAAAGACAGGATGCACGAGAGCGCATTAAGGCTTTCCGGGGGCCAGCAGCAGAGATTGTGCATTGCCAGGTGCCTTGCGGTTGAA
>JAQTNM010000136.1 GCA_028713875.1 Candidatus Omnitrophota bacterium
GGTAATCATTGGGGTCATGCGCCGGAGTTACTTTTACCGCTCCTGTGCCGAATTTCTTATCCACGGCAGGATCTGCGATTATCTTTATCTCCCTGTTCATCAAAGGCAAGAGCAGGATTTTGCCCACGTCTTTTTTATAGCGCCTGTCGTTGGGGTTTACCGCAACCGCCGTGTCACCCAGCATGGTCTCAGGCCGGGTAGTGGCAACTACCATAAACCTGTCCGGGTCGTCTTTATGGGGATATTTGAGATAATACAGGTTGCCCTGTAATTCGTGATGCGGCGCTTCTTCGTCAGAAAGAGCAGTGCAGCAGCGCGGGCACCAGTTGATGATATAATTGCCCTGATAGATCAGCCCCTTCTCATAAAGCCTGACAAATACTTCAATCACGGCCCGGGAATATTCCTGGTCCATGGTAAAACGCAGCCTCTCCCAGTCGCAGGAAGCCCCCAGTTTTTTAAGCTGGCGTATGATCGTTGAGCCGTATTGCTCTCTCCACTGCCAGACGCGTTCAATGAATTTATCCCTTCCCAGGTCCTGGCGTTTTAATCCTTCTTTAGCCAGTTGTTTCTCTACCACATTTTGCGTGGCTATTCCGGCATGGTCTGTGCCGGGCATCCAGAGACAGGAATCGCCTTTCATGCGGTGATAGCGGATGAGGATATCCTGTATGGTATTATTCAGGGCATGCCCCATATGCAGTATGCCGGTAACGTTAGGCGGAGGTATGACTATGCAAAACGGTTTCTTGGAAGGGTCGGTTTTTGCGGAAAATAGATTTGCGTCTTCCCACAATTTATACCGCTTATCCTCGGTTTCCTTGGGGTCATAATGAGAAGGGATTTCATTCATATATTATTTTGAGGGCATGTTATTTGCCGGCACCGTCCTTTAAAAGCTTGTATTCAATACTGTCCACTAATGCCTGCCAGCTGGCTTCGATCAGGTTCTCCGAAACGCCGATGGTATTCCAGGTTTCGTCTTCATCCTGCGACTGTATGAGCACGCGCACGCGCGCGGCAGTGCCTGCCTTTTCGTCAAGCACCCTGACTTTAAAATCTGAGAGGTGCATCTTGGAGAGGGTAGGGTAAAAATCCTTGAGGGCCTTGCGCAGCGCGTTGTCCAAGGCATTAACCGGGCCGTCTCCTTCGGCGGCAGTGTGTTCTTTTGCCCCTTTTACGCTTAACTTGATAATTGCTTCAGAGGTGATTTTCTTGTCAGAAAGCTTCTCGATAACCACGCGGAATCCCTCTAATTCAAAGAATCTCCCGTATTTTTTAAGGGCCTTTTTCATCAATAATTCAAACGAGGCCTCCGCTGCCTCAAAATGATATCCTTTATGCTCAAGCGCCTGGATGAGTTTCAGTATCTTTTTTGTCTTCGGGTCGTCTTTGCCAAGGTCTAATTCCATGGCTTTTGCGCGCAGCATGATACCGGTGCGTCCGCCCAGTTCAGAGACCAGTATCCTGCGGTGGTTCCCGACAAGCTCCGGGTTGGCATGTTCGTATGCCCTCGGGTTTTTCATTACCGCATTGATATGCATCCCGCCCTTATGCGCAAAAGCAGATACGCCCGTGTACGGCTGGTCGCTGCGCTGCTTCATGTTACTGACCTCGCTGACAAAATGCGATACCTTGACCAGTTCTTTTAACTTTTCATCGCTGATGCAGTCAATGCCCATTTTAATTTTGAGATTGGCAATAATGGGGACCAGGTCAGCGTTTCCGCAACGTTCACCATAACCATTGATGGTGCCCTGCACCATATCCGCTCCGGCTTCCACGGCGATGAGGGTATTGGCTACCGCCACGTCCGCATCATTATGGCAATGTATGCCCAGCATCGCTTTAACATGCGGACGGATTTTTCTTACGGTGTGCGCGACTTCCGAAGGCAGGCTCCCGCCGTTAGTGTCGCATAAGCATATTGCCGAGGCCCCTGCCTTTTCAGCGGTACGGATGCATTTCAGGCTGTATTGCGGGTTTGCTTTGTAGGCATCAAAAAAATGTTCGGCATCATAAAAAACCGCAAGGCCTTTGGATACCAGGAACCTTACCGTATCCTCGATCATGGAGAGGTTTTCCTTAAGGCTACACCTGATCACTTCACGCACGTGCAGGTCCCAGGTTTTACCGACTATTGCGATAACAGGTGCCTGCGATTTGATCAATGCTTTGAGGTTATGATCCTGTGCGGCACTGATACCGGGCCGGCGGGTCATGCTGAAGGCCACCAGGGCCGAATTATTAATCCGTTTCCTGCCCATTGCCAGGAAAAATTCCATATCTTTAGGGTTTGAACCGGGCCATCCGCCTTCAATATAATGTATACCCAGGCTGTCCAGTTCCTGCGCGATGCGGATCTTATCCATTACCGAGTAGGAAATGCCTTCGCCTTGCGCACCGTCGCGTAAAGTCGTATCGTAAAGTTTGACCTCTTTCATGGCACAGGCTCCTATTTTGCTAGACCAAACTTCTCATGCAATACCTTAACCGCCTTTTCGGAGAATTTCTTTTTGATAATGCAGGAGATGCTGATTTCGGAAGTAGAGATCATCTCGATATTGATTTTATTGCGGGCAAGGGTCTCAAACATGGACGCCGCTACTCCGGGATGCGATTTCATACCCACGCCGATTATGGAAATGCGGGCGATATCATGATCTTCTATAACCTGGCCGGCCTTAATGCTGGCGGCTACTTTCTTGGTGAGCTTTAACGCCTTCTGAGAATCGCTCTTGCTTACCGTAAAGGAGATATCGGTCTGGCGCAGGCGGCTGACGTTCTGTACGATCATATCCACACTTACGCCGTTGGCAGCCAGCTGGTTAAATATCTTAGCTGCGATACCCGTCCGGTCGGGGACGTCGCAAATAGTGATTTTAACTTCATTTTTATTCAGGGTTACGCCGTTTACCACCACTTCCTCCATCTTTTTAACCTCCTCAATGATCATTGTGCCAGGTTTATCAGAGAACGAAGAACGCACGTGTATGGGGACATTGAATTTTTTTGCTACTTCTATTGAACGCGACTGCATTACCTGGGCGCCCAGAGAGGCCATCTCCAGCATCTCGTCATAAGTGATCGCGGAGATCCTGCTGGCCTTGGGTTCTATGCGCGGGTCAGTAGTGTAAATGCCTTCCACGTCGGTATATATCTCGCATTCATCCGCTCCCAGTTCCTTGGCTAAAGCCACGGCAGTCAGGTCTGAGCCGCCGCGGCCCAGCGTAGTAATATCCTGATTCAGGGTGATGCCCTGGAATCCCGCCACAATTACGATCCTGCCCCTTTTTAATTCTTCTTTTATTTTATCGGTATTTATTTTTATGATGCGCGCGCGCGTATGAGCGGCATCGGTGATAATTCCGCCCTGTGCCCCGGTAAAAGATATCGCCTCAAAGCCGAGTTTATGGACAGCCATTGCCAGCAGGGCCACGGAGATCTGCTCTCCGGTTGAAAGCAGCATGTCCATTTCCCGTTCAGAGGGGTCGCTATTGATCTGGTCGGCCAGCTTGATCAGCTCATCGGTGGTATCCCCCAAGGCAGAGACCACCACTACAAGGTCATTGCCTTTTTTCTTGTAAGCAGCCACCCTTTTGGCCACATTTTGGATGCGCTCTACGTTAGCGACGGAAGAACCCCCGAATTTTTGCACGATAAGTCTTTTACGCATGTTTTCTCCTTAAAAATATCAAAGGCATTATCTCGCATACCATAAAGACCGCCAGTGCTATTAAAATAATCAGTATTGTAAAAAGGCTAAGGTCCTTATTAATAAAATATTTTACGGCCTGGAATGCCAGCGCCGCTACCGCCGTAACCAGCATAAATAATCCCGGCCATAGAGTAAAGTTAGCGTTCTTTTTTTTGGCTAAGAGCCATGCGCTTAATACAAACAAAGCCAGCGCAGCCATTAGCTGGTTGGAAGCGCCGAAGGCCTGCCATATCCTCTGCCCTGTGCCGCTGAAGGCCAGTATTGCGCTTAAAACAATAACCAGCAATGTAGATAAATAGCGGTTTTTGATTTTAAACAGCTCCTCTGTCAGATAACGGGATATCCTGGTTGCGGTATCCAGCGTAGTCAGTATAAAGGCGTTAAGTATGGTTATGGCGATAAAAGAGCCGTATTGCCCGAAGATATTTCTGGTGATTACGCCGTAACCCCGGCCGAATATGCCTATCGGCCCGCTGTTTTTTAAAGCGCCGTATAAATTTCCGGCGTTGAATAAAATCGCTGCGCTAATGATTGCCAGGACGGCAACCAGGCCTTCCGTAATCATGGCGCCGTAGCCGATGGTCTTGACGTGGCGCTCGTTCGCTATCTGCTTTGAGGACGTGCCGCTGGCAACCAACGTATGGAATCCGGAGACCGCTCCGCAGGCAACCGTAATAAAAAGAGCGGGCCAAAGATACCCTTCATCAGCGCTCCATTGGCGGTAATACGGCATGGTTATCGTGGGACGCGCTATAACCAAGCCCAGGTAGCCTGCACCCATTCCAAAAAACAACAGATAACTGGCTAAATAATCGCGCGGCTTCAGCAATAAATTCACCGGCAATATCGAGGCAAAGTAACAATACACCAGAAGCATGATTATCCAGAAAGAAAAGTTGCCGGGGATAGCAAAAATATTGCCT
>JAQTNM010000137.1 GCA_028713875.1 Candidatus Omnitrophota bacterium
TAAACAGGCAGGACATAGGGGGCTGTGCGCACCAGGGGTCTTAAAAAATTAAAAGCCAGTTCCACCAGTTTCTGCCCCCGGGCATAAATTATTGCCGGCTCCCAGATGAACAGATAGACGACCAGCATGGTTATTATCCCGGACCAGAAATATTTCTGAGATTCAAAATCAATCAGGCCAAGCTCGGCTACAAATGCCGATGATACCGTGAAGACGAACGGCAATAAGCATAAACCTAAGATGAATTTGGACATGCCGAAGATCTTCTGCAAAAGTCCGGATACCTTGGGTATCGGGTTACTCAAGAATTTGGGATTTTCTTTGATATCAGGGGATCCTGGTTTGGCCATCGAGATAACTCCTTAGGGCTTCAGGTATAACAATCGAGCCGTCCGGCTGCTGATAATTCTCCAGGATAGCGGCAACTGTCCGCGCCAGGGCAACGCCTGAGCCGTTCAATGTATGTACAAAATCCGTTTTTTGCGTATCTTTTCTCCTGAATTTTATGTTCGCACGCCTGGCCTGAAAAGCCTCAAAATTGCTGCAACTGGAAACTTCAAGCCACTTATCCAATCCCGGGGCATAAGCCTCAAGGTCATAGCATTTGCTGGCAGAAAAACTCAAATCCTGGGTAGCTAATATAACCACGCGGTAAGGCAGGCCTAAGAGCTGCAGGACCGTCTCGGCATTGCCTACCAACTTCTCCAGCTCATCGTAAGAAGTCTCGGGCCGGACGAATTTTACCAATTCTACCTTGTCAAACTGGTGCACGCGCATAAGACCCCTGGTATCTTTACCGTAAGAGCCGGCTTCCCTTCTAAAACAAGCGGTATATGCGGCGTAATAGACCGGCAAGTTCTCTTCGCTCAAAATCTCGTCGCGGAAGATATTGGTCAGCGGCACTTCCGCAGTGGGCACAAGGAACAGGTCGTCGTCCTTGAGCCTGTACATATCGTCTTCCAGTTTCGGCAGCTGGCCTGTGCCGGTCATGGAGGCGCGGTTGACTAAAAACGGCGGGAAGACCTCGGTATAGCCGTGCTTTTTGGTGTGCAGGTCAAGCATAAAATTTATCAATGCCCTCTCTAATTTTGCGCCCCAGCCTTTGTATAATATAAAGTTAGAGCCGGTAATCTTGGAGGCGCGGGCAAAATCAATGATGTCCAGGCTCTGCGCCAGTTCAATGTGAGTTGCCGGTTTAAATGTAAGCTTGGGAGGCTCGCCCCATGAACGCACTATCTTATTGTTTTTAGCATCACCGCGCGGGATGGACGGATGCGGAATATTGGGTATGGTCAATAAGATCTTACCCAGCTGAACGTCTGATTCTTTCAGCTCTGCTTCAAACTTATCTATACCGGCGGATATCTCTTTCATTGAGGAGATCACGGACTTTGCGTCCTTTTTTTGCTTCAAGAGAGCGCTGATCTCGTCATTCGCCTTATTCTTTTTTGCCCTGAGCTCCTCAAGCTCTATCAATGCCTTGCGCCTGCTCTCATCAGCCTTAATGAAAGTTTCAAGGTCAAGCTTTAAATTACGATCAGAGAGCGACTGCTTCACCAAATCCTTATTTTCGCGTATGAATTTTAAGTCTAACATGAGTTCTCCCGGCCAGCCTCACCTTCTCGGCTGGCGTGATAAACAGTGCTCCTTATTCGTCGCACCATCACCCCTTTATCACTCCTAACGGCCGCATCCTGCAGACGCGCTTGGAAATCCCGGCATTATGCACCACATCCACTACGTCATTGACGTCTTTATAAGCCTGGGGCGCCTCTTCTACTATTGTGCCGCGTCCGGTAGCTTTAACAATTATACCCTTAGATTCCAATTCTTTCAATAGAACATCTAATCTGATGGTTTTTGTCGCGGCAGTGCGGGATTTTACCCTGCCTGCGCCGTGGCAAGTGGAATAAAAAGTCTCGGCTGCTTTTTCGGTCCCTACCAGTAAATACGAGTTTCTGCCCATGTCTCCCGGTATGATCACAGGCTGGCCTATTTTTTTATACTTCTGCGGCAGCGCCGGATGGCCCGGCGGGAACGCCCGCGTTGCGCCTTTCCTGTGCACGCAAAGGGATTTTTCCCTGCCGTCAACCACGTATTTCTCTATTTTGGCAATATTATGGGCCACGTCATAGATAAGATGCATGCCCATTTTCTGCCAGCCCATGCCGAATATCCTTTCAAAGACATTGCGGGCAAGGTGCATCAGGCACTGCCGGTTATTCCAGGCGTAATTGGCAGCGCAGCGCATTGCTCCCAGGTACTCTTTTGCTTCAGGCGAATTAACCGGAGCCGAGACCAATTGCCTGTCCGGCACATGGATATTGTATTTCTGCAAACAAGGCATCATCTGCCTGACGTAATCATCGCATATCTGGTAACCGAAACCGCGCGAGCCGGAATGTATCATCAGCATTATCTGGCCCATGTCTAAGCCGAGCTCATCGCAGATGTCCCGGTCATAAAGCTGGTCAATGACCTGGACTTCCAGGAAATGGTTGCCGCTTCCCAGGGTGCCTGACTGCGCTTTCCCGCGCTCATAAGCCCGCTCTGAAACCGCTGCCGGATCTGCGCCGCTTATAGCTCCGTTTTCCTCAGTGCATTCTAAATCCTCAAGCGTGCCATAACCCTTTTCAACCGCCCATTTTGAGCCTTTAATTAAAATCTCTTTTTCTTCTTTGGCGCTGACCCGGATATCGCCTTTTGAGCCGACGCCCGTAGGCACATCCGAAAATAACGCATAAACCAGCTCTTTTATTTTATCTTTTATCTCTTCGTACCGCAGGTCGGTTTTTACTAACCTGACCCCGCAGTTTATGTCAAAACCCACTCCTCCCGGAGAAACCACGCCTCCTGCCTCAATATCCGTAGCTGCTACCCCGCCGATTGGAAAACCATAGCCCCAGTGTATATCCGGCATAGCCAGGGAATATTTGACTATCCCCGGCAGGAACGCGACATTAGCCACCTGCTCAAGCGCCTTATCCTCATGCACATCTTTTAATATCTTCTCATCCGCATAGATTATCCCTTCTACCTTCATACCGGGCTTATAGCCCTTGGGGATACGCCAGCGGAAATCATCTATCTTCTCTAAATGAACTTTTGTATCAGACATCAAAGATCACCTCTGCCTGCCAGCCGCCTGAAACCTCCTGAACCTTTAACTCATGGTAAGTTGCGGCTTTGATCTCGGTATTCACCCTGTAATTCTTGATTTTTTCCCCGTAAACTTGCGCCTCTAATTTATTCCTATCCAGCTTATTGATCACAAAATCAACGAACATCAAACCTTTTGCCGAGGACAAAGACAGCAGTTCATTCAGCCAATTCACAAAAAGCTCTTCCAAGTTTTCTGCTTTTTGCCGGATATTGACTTTAAATTTAGGTATTTCTTTTACGGAAGTTGCGGAAGGAATCGGCGCCGGCTCACCTATGATATCAAACATCGCCAGCGCAGCGTTATTAAATAACCCCCTTAAATCTTTCCCCTTGACCCTGATGCCTACGTCTGCTGTATGCTCTATTAATTCGTAGCTTTTATCAGTCAAAATCGCACCTAAAAGCTTCTGATTTTCAAATGGTGGGCCATGAAGGAGTCGGACCTTCGACCTTGACATTAAGAGTGTCCTGCTCTGCCAATTGAGCTAATGGCCCATTGTGCTGCAATGACTTACGAAAATGGCATTTTACCGTCGATGTCCTGCTCTAAGTGCTAGTGCCATTTTTTAGCTTCAAATCTATAAATTTTGCCTTATTTTTCAGTGCCTATTCATAATTTATTCATAATAAAATAAGGCTTATCAAGCCAGCTTTAGGATAAAGATTATACACGGATTATAACCGGAAGGCAATAAAAAATATTAAGAAATAATAGGCCGGGGTACGCTTTTATTTCTAGCGTTAACGCAATTACTCTTTTCAAGTAAATCTACAGGGTTTTTGTGTGGCGGGAGACAATACGAAAAAATAGTTTTTCCATTTGAATTAGAGATAGCAAAATCTCCAAGCTGTATAATATCCATACCAATTAGCACATCTACATTATCCAATAATTTACCTTCGGAAACTCTAACGTTAGGTATGCATACATTGTTTGGTAAAAGGATGTCGACAATGAAGGTATTAACTTGAGATTTACCATGTACGCCATGAGCTTCTGTCATTCCGGTAGGAGTTAAAGATACCTTTTTTGCAACATTTTCTGTTATAACGGAATTAGTTGCCCCTGTATCCCATATTGCTTTAAAGAGAGAAAATTGCTTTTGCCTGGAAGGATCTATAGCGGAAGGTAAAGCTATTTGACAATCCGTAATGAGAACTCTCGTAATACCATTATACTCGGTTCTAAAAGCATGATGAAATATTTTTCCATTGGACATTACCGGAAACAAACCTTGGCAGAAAAGAATCTCTGTGTTGTATCTTCTTGATTATTGGATACTTTTTGTATTAAGAATGTACCCAAAGTATACTTGCCAGAGGCTTCTCGAAGCGCTTCTTCTTGAGATGCATAATTACCTACAACCGTTTCATTAATTATCACGATAAACTGATTCGGATATTTTTGCAACAAGGTTGCTTTATTATTCAGAAAATAATTGTATTCTTTTTCTAG
>JAQTNM010000138.1 GCA_028713875.1 Candidatus Omnitrophota bacterium
GCTTTTGGCGTAAATTCAACCCATAATAGCTGCCAGCTCTCCCCCGCCAGCGTCATTTGGGCCATCCAATAGGAGGTCTTTTTTTCTTTCTCCGACAGCCATTCTCCGCACTGGACTACGCCATTACTCTTTACTTCTTCTAACGCAAATTTCAACTCGTCGCTATATACGTCTATCCTGCCGCTAGACTGAGCGCGTTCAGGAATAACACCGGCTGGATTAAAAGCACCGGCTTCGTTCAATTTGTACAGATATACCTTGCTTGCGTCTGACATAATAAATTCTTCAATAAGAGAATAATTTTGAGCCTTGATTATGCCCCTGCTGTCCTGCTTTAGATCCAGCGGGCTGATAATAAAATGAACTTTATTGTTTGTATTACCCTGGGGATAGCTGCTCAGCGGTATAACCCTGTGGGGAAGGCCTCCAAGCGCGAAATAATAACTTAATCCATAGGGATTAGCCCCACCGTAATTTTTGAATTTAGTTAAAATCACGGCTCCCGGATGATTTTTCTTTGATTCAAAATTAGGGTCAATATCATAAACTACTACGTTGCAAAAGGCTCCGCCTGATTCGGATGCGATGCGTTTGGCGATCGCGTCGTACTTCCAGTCGCCTTTCTGAGGAAAATATTTAACGCCTGCCAGGATATCCGTCATGGGGAAAAATGATATTCTCAAAAATTTTGCCTGCGCAGGGATATCGGTATCAAAGCCGATATGAAAAGCCAGGTATCGATGCCGTACATATGAAATGCTGAAATACTGGACAAGACCTATTATCAGCAGGGCGCATATTATTGCTTTCTTCACAGAGTTCCTTTTTATGCGCATAATCCCTTCCGCAGTAATTAAGGCGATGGCAGGCAGGGAGGCCATCGTGTAATATAGAAATTTATTCTTTAAGAAAGTAAAAAATATATACGGGACTATAATCCACAGCAGCAATAAAAAAAAGAGCCCGTCTTTTTTTCTTTTGGCGAGTATAAAAAGAGCGGCTATAAATAATAAGAAGAAAAACCACAATACCTGGTTATTAAGCAGCGTATCGGGATAGAAAAAAAGCGAACGAAAAGACAGGACAGGTATATCCCACGGCACATAATTCGGATCAAAAAGATAGCCCGGACCGAGCCGGAGCATGTGCTTTAGGTTAAGCGTATACCAGGGGGCTGCGATAAATATGCCGATGGCAAGGAATGCCCCTATATTTCTGCCTATGCGCCATCTTGTAACTGCGTCTGCTTTCAAAAGAGAGTCAAGGGCCGCTAGAAGAAGAGGGCCGGCAATAAATATTATGTAAAATTGCTTTGTCAGCAAGCCTGTGCCCAGAAGCACGCCGCAGGCAATACTGGGTATTAACTTTTTGAAACCTTCGCTATAAAGCAAGGCCGCGATACTTGCTACCACCATAAAGCAGAGGGCAATCTCAATCATAAACATACGGCTTAATTGGAAAAACATGGGATAGAATGAAAGTAATATTGACGCCAGCACCCCCACTCTGCGGTCACCCATTTTTATTCCGATGAGGTATAAACATACAAAAATCCCGAACAGGAAAATAAGGTTGGACATAATAAATACAACGGTGGACTTGCCAAAAAGAAATGAGACCAGGGCAGCGCTCAACGCAGATAAAGGAGGGTATGTATGATCCACTTTGAGTAATTGCAGGAGCTTCCCCGCCTGCGGACCGGAAATGACAGTCACGTATCTGAGCGCAGAAATAAGGTGGGCTGCTTCGTCGTCGACAGGAGGACGTTGGTTTAGGCGCAGCCAGAGGTAATTATTGACCCCGAAAAACAGCGTAAGCAGCAATAATATAAAAAAATGAGGTATCTTTTTAATCAGCATAATTCACCAGTTTAATGTTGAGCCTTTCCGCCAACGCCCTGGTTTCCCCGCTTACCAATAGACGCAACTCATCTTCCCAGTGATAATCCCAGGCACGGTATCTTTTGTCTTCCGGGGCATAACCCGGATGGCAAGTAATATCTGTAAAACCGGGGCGCATGCCCTCTAGGATATCGCGCGCCGATTCTTCATTAAGACACCCACTTGA
Organism: Candidatus Omnitrophota bacterium; assembly: GCA_028713875.1. GTDB lineage: Bacteria > Omnitrophota > Gorgyraeia > Gygaellales > Profunditerraquicolaceae > JAQTNM01. The sequence goes on from JAQTNM010000138.1 coordinate 2,068, forward strand.
CAGAATACCGCATGAAAAATCAGCGCAGGCGATACCGTTCTTTAAAAGCGCGGTATGTTGACGGGCACAAAACAGTGAAAAATAGATTTTTTTAGCATGCGCCTTCAAGCTGACGCGGGTAATCGCCCCAAAGCGGTAAGGATGACGTATCCATTTAATATTATATTGCCTGGCTAAGCTTAATACAATATTGAATACGGCAGGGATAACATGCGTATACTGGTGGCTGTCAAGATGGGTGGGGGTTATGCCGTTGTCAAGCACCATTTCTATCTGCGCGCGCAGTTCATTCCTTACTTCTGAAAGATCGGCCTTACCGCTGTAAATCTTGCAAAGGAGATGAAGGAAATCTTTAGCCAAAAACCCGTCTCCATCGACGATACTGGGAACTTTTTCTCTGGGAAGCAGGGCTTTCTCCCCGACCAGGCACAGGTGTACTCCGGCGCTGATACCCGGGTGTTTTTTTATCTCATCCAAGGCTTCGAGAAATGCGTTTCCGTTTGCGACAAGAGAAACGCTTGTGAGGATGCCGTTCCTGAAGCTCTCGGAGATGCCCCTGTTTATCTGTTTATCCAAGCCGAAATCATCGGCATTTACGGCAAGATAACGCTCTTTAATAAAAATACACCTCCTTTTGGATAAAACCTTGGCATCGTTTCCCGGCGTTGCTATCCCCGCGAGCCGTATTCAGTGTTTCCTGCAGACATAGAGCACATGAGGATAAGGATAACCTCTTTGGATACTCTTGACATCTACCGCGTATCCTGTGCGTTCAAGCAGGGATATAAAATTTTCCCGGCTACGACAGTAAAGCCCCTGCCCCAGCACCAGCTTAAAGACCTTTAACTCGAGCATTACCTGGATGCCGTGCCATATATATTTCCAAAAGGGGCGGGTTTCGATGTCTTTTATAATCAGGAAACCGCTGTCTGACAAATAACCGAAACACCTCTCTAATAGCCTCTCCTGGTCTATAAAAGGGACGAGGCATAAAACATCAAGCAGCATAATGCAGGCTGCATCTGAAATACCTAAATCCTGCCCTATATCCCGCCTCTCGAACCGTATATTGCCGTCCCTGTTCGAAAGGGAGGAAAATTTAATCTTAGCCTCATCAATATCAAACCCGATGAAACTCCGGTCCGGGTTATGACGACGGGATAAAATACTGATGAAGGTGCCGTAGCCGCATCCCAGATCATACACATCCCCCCGCAAAGGGACATATGGCTCTATGGCCTTAAAAGGGCAGGTTTTCATCCTTACGTAATTATGCAGGTGCGCCTTAAGGCGCAGCCACCCCATAGCAACCCTTAAAGACAAAAGTGACGGAAACAATTCGGCCATCTCATAGACGATTTTTAATATAACGCCCAAAGAGGAAAGCCGTGAAAGGCTCCAGTGTCTGGGGTGATACACAGCGGGGACTTCGATTATCCTGTATCCGCGGTATTGCGCCTTTATCAATACCTCGGCACTTATAAAAGAGCCTTCGGATTTTAGCACAAGAGAAGCAAGTACGCTCTTTTTGAAAATCTTCATTGAAAAATTAACGTCCCTGACCTTTAATCCAAATAAAGCTTTTATCAATAAGTTATATGCTTTTGAATAAAGCCTCCTTTTGAAAGATTCGCGATAAGCTAAACGGTAACCGTTGATTATATCGGCCTCCCTGGCAAGCGGAATAAATTTTTTCAGCAGAGAGAAATCAAAAGGCATATCCATATCCGCGTAAACCACCACTTCTTTTGATGCGCAGGAAAATCCGGTTTTAAGCGCGCCGCCCAATTTTCTGTTTCTCCCGTGGTGGACCACTTTTATTCTCTTGTCTTGCCGAGATAACTCATCGGCGATTGTCTGCGATCCGTCATCGCTGGCGTCATCCACGATAATTATTTCAAAATCAGAAGTGCACGATCCTAGAACCGATACGGATTCAGCGATGGTCTGCCGTATGTATCCTTTCTCGTTGAACATGGGCAGCACCAACGAAACGGATGGAGTGGGCATATTTTCTGAATTGTATAGCGTAGTTTTAGTAAGATCAGGAATTATTTAAAAAATTATTTTTGACTGGCGCCGGTATTTTTATTATATCATAAACGGACAGCTATAAAAATCATTTTAACCTTTAAGGTAACACGGTGACGTGTGCTTTTCTAAAGACCCGGAGCGCTATCTTGGTATAATCATCCGGACAGCTATTTTATATTTTGAGTTTCGCGAATGAGCTTACTGAAATCGGGATTTACCGCATATCCTGACTTCACTGCTTTATCAAAATATCTTCCGGCTAACCCATATTCCTTACGGTAATAATAAGCTACTGCCAAATTATACAGCGCGACGGGAGAATCGGGGTTAATCTCAAAGGCCTTTTTGAAAAAAGAGTGTGAATCTTCTTTTTTACCTAATTCGAAATACAGGATCCCCAGGTTGTTGAAGGCATTCACGGACCGCGGATTTAATTCTAATGCCTTTTTAAATAATATTAAAGCCTCATTTTTCCGGTTAAAGATGCTGTATATG
>JAQTNM010000139.1 GCA_028713875.1 Candidatus Omnitrophota bacterium
CGACTACGGGCTCCTGAATTACTGGCTGGTCAAACTGGGCCTGGCTAATCTGGTCAGGAACTGGCTTTCTGACCCGAACACCGCCTTAACCGCGGTTGCGGTAATCCATTCCTGGAAAGGCTTTGGTTGGGGGTTCCTGATATTCCTGGCAGATTTACAGACTGTCCCGCGAGAGCTTTATGAAGCAGCTTATGTTGACGGCGCTAATGCCTGGGCCTGCTTTAAAAAAATCACTATACCGCTTATGGTGCCGGTGATAGTGCTTGTCGCCATACTTACCATATTAGGCACGATGCAGGCTTTTGTTCTTATCATCGCCATGACCGGAGGAGGCCCGGCCTATCATACCCAGGTGCCGGTGTTAAGGATCCTGGCTTCCATGCGCGGCTCATCGCGCTTCGGCTATGCCTGCGCCCAGGCGATCACCTTCGGGGTGATCTTAGTGATCGTTTCCTTTATACAGTACCGCATATCCAAGCGTTCGCGGGTCTAAATTATATGAAAACAGCCGCCTATTACAATACTAAAAAATTCCTCTTGAACGGGATAGTTTACATATTCCTGATCTCTGTAGCCATAACCTGCCTATTTCCGCTTTTATGGATGATCTCCTCAAGCCTGAAAACCCAGGAGACGGTTTTTAAGGATATGTCCCTGATACCCGGAGAATGGCACTTTGAAAATTATTACCAGGCCTTGAAAGAAGGCCAGTTCGGCCGCTATTTTTTAAACAGCATTTTCTATACCGTATCAGTGGTAATAGGCATAATTATTGTTTCTTCGCTTGCTGCTTATGCCTTTTCGCGTTTTCAGTTCCCGGGGAAGAACCTGATGTTTTACGTCTTTATGGCGGCGATGATGATACCCATCCCCGGAAGCTTTGTGGCGCTATACGTACTGTTGAATAAGCTGCATTTAAGGGATACTGCCCTGGGCTATATTTTATGTATGGTGAATGTGGGCCTGTCCACCAGTATATTCCTGCTCAAGACTTTCTTCGATAAGATGCCCAAGGAACTGGAGGATGCCGCGCGCATTGACGGCTGCTCAAAACTGGGCATTTGGTGGTACGTGGCTTTGCCTTTGGCAAAACCGGTATTGGCGGTGGTGGTGGTTTTTAATGCCCTTAACGTCTGGAACGAATATATCCTGGCTTTGATCATTTTTGATTCCCGTAACCTTATGCCGCTGCAGGTGGCCCTGCAGCAGAATTTCCAGGGTGAATTTATCACCCGTTATCCTTTATTGATGGCAGGCCTTACCATTACTGCCTTGCCCATCATCATAGTCTATCTTATGATGCAAAAATATATTGTTAAGGGGGTTACCCAGGGGGCGGTCGTAGGATGAGGCAGAACTTGAAATTTTTGGTTTTTGGTCTTGCGTTCTGCACCCTTGCCTGCCTGCCAACAGACAGGAATTCTGCGTTTGCGCAAGACAAGCCCTCTTCGGGAGAGCTCATAAACAAGGCCTGGGCTGCACACGGCAAGAGGGACGTAGAGACCGCCTTTAAATATATTCAACAGTGCATAGACCTTTATAAGGATGAGGCAGACAGAATAGAGGCGAATTTGAAAGCAATGCCTAAAAGCCAGGACGAGATCAAAGCATCGCAGGTCTTAAATGACGTAGCCACTGCCTATTTTATCCAGGCAGAGACTTACATGCGCCAGGATGATAAGGAAAAAGCCAAAAAAGCGTTTCAGATGATAATAGATAAATATCCTTACGCGCAGGCCTGGGACCAGCGCGGCTGGTACTGGAGCATAGCGGAGGTGGCCAAGCAGAGCATAAAGAAGATGGAGACCGGCTCAATTGAAGTAGAAAAAGAAAAACCCAAGGCCAGCCAGTTAGTCACTAAGCTGGTGCTCTATGATCCCGGGAAAGAGGATTTTGTGGATTACGAGAAATACGGCGAATTTACAAACGTGGGTACCAAGGACTACAAATATATAATAAAAGATCAGGAGGGTTTAAGCGCTGCCGTAGGGGAAGGCATATACCCGAATACCACTTCCGTCAGATGGGACCCCGACTATAAGAAAGCCATTAAAGAAAAAAGGATAAAGAATTATAAGGACGAGGAATGGGATTTTGTGCATTCCCCGGATTTAGAAGCGGCATTTTTAAAATGGGCCACTGCCCCCCAGCCGGAAGGAGTAAAATTATTTTATGAGGGCCTTATTCTGGAAAAAGCAGGCCTGATCAAGCACGCCCTTAAAGCATACTACGCGATCGTGGTGCATTTTCCGTCCAGTTACGGCATCACTTATTTTCACACACCGTGGTATGTGGGGCATGCAGCCATCTCCAAGATCAATTTTCTACTGCGCCGCCATCCAGAATTGGGGTATAAACTGGTAGACGCCGATATAAAGATTATCAACGGTTTTGATAAGGATATTTCCAATGATATTGTCATCACCAACCCGGGGAAATTCGTGAAAGTAAACATCCTGGATAAACTGAAACCCAAGCCCTCCTCCGATTTCTTGAGCATAAAAAAACGCCGCGGCAAAGGCAGGGTGCACCTGGTGCAATATGAGACCGGGGACTGGCAGCTGATCGTTGACAATAAACCTTATGTGATCAAAGGCGTCACCTATGCGCCTACAAAGGTAGGGGAGTCTCCCGACGACGGCACACTTACCAACTGGATGTACGACGATTTTAACCACAATAATAAGATTGACGGCCCCTACGATGCCTTCGTGGATAAAAACCACAATAATATCCAGGATGCGGATGAGGCGGCAGTGGGAGATTTTGAGTTAATGAAGGAAATGGGCGTAAATACCATCCGGGTTTACCACCAGCCTTTCCCGATAAATAAAGAATTATTGCGCGACCTATATAATAGATATGGCATAATGGTGATAATGGGCGATTTTTTAGGCAAGTATACCCTCGGTTCAGGCGCCCCCTGGGACCCCGGCACGGATTATAATAACCCGGAGCATAGAAAGAACATGATGGAATCGGTGACCAGAATGGTCATGGAATTTAAAGATGAACCTTTTATTTTATTCTGGTTACTGGGCAATGAGAATGTCTACGGCTATGCCTGCAATGCCGATAAAGACCCGCAGGCTTTCTTTAAATTTGCCAATGAAGTAGCCAGGCAGATAAAGATTCTTGACCCGGAGCATCCGGTGGCAATTGCCAGCGGAGACGTCTTGTTTCTGGATAAGTTCGCCAGAAATTCTCCGGACATAGATATCTTCGGCGCAAATGCCTATCGCGGGGATTACGGGTTCGGGTTCTTGTGGCGCCAGGTAAAAGATGAAGCGAATAGAGCCGCCTTTATAACCGAATACGGGTGTCCGGCTTATATAGAAGGTAAAAGCCGCGAGGAAGCTGAATCCCTGCAGGCGCAATACCACCGCGGCTCCTGGGAGGACATTGAAGCCAATATGGCTTTTGGAGACGGGGCAGGGAATGCGCTGGGCGGTATCGCCTTTGAATGGCTGGATGAATGGTGGAAGGCGTATGAGCCCTCAATACACGATACAAAATGCAGCTGGATCGGCCCGTTCCCTTACGGTTGTATGCACGAAGAGTGGCTTGGAGTTTCTTCCCAGGGCGACGGCAAGTTAAGCCCGTTTTTGCGGCAGCTGCGTCAGTCTTATTATATGTATAAAAAAACATGGAGGTAGAAAGGAGGAGGCAGATAAATTCAAAATTTAAAATTCAAAATCCAAAATTAATAAAAGGAAGTCTAAAAAATAATAAAATGGGAGGTGTTTGATGAAAAAAATAAGTATCATTGCCGTGGCAGTGATGGGCGTGTTTGCACTGGTGAGTTTGGCGTTTGCCCAAACAACAGCCCAAGTCTCTGCGCAGGCAAAGACGTTCGGCGTTTACGCCGATAAGCGTTCGCCTGACAATCACTACATACCTTCGGGCTGGATGGGCGATTACGGGGATATCAAACTTAACGACGAATCTTTGGATAATCCCCATTCTGGCACAACCAGTCTCCAGTTTGTTTATAGCGCCAAGAAGTCTCAGGGGCAGGGTTGGGCAGGCGTATATTGGCAGAACCCGGCAAATAACTGGGGTTCCAAGAAGGGCGGTTTTGACCTCACCGGATTGAATAAGGTGACCTTCTGGGCCCGCGGCGCAAAGGGAGGAGAGGTTATTCAGAAGTTCATTGTGGGAGGTATTAAAGGCACATATCCGGATTCCGCCAGCGTGGAAATGGGTCCGGTGGAGCTTACCGATAGCTGGAAACAATACACCATTAATCTGGCAGGCAAAGACCTCTCTTATATTAACGGCGGTTTTGGCTGGGTTACCACCGCTGACCTGAATCCTAAAGGCGCTACGTTTTATATTGACGACGTCAAATTTGAATACGACGTGGGGCTAAAGCCGGAAACCAGGAAGCAGGAAAATATGCCCTTTTATGTTTATGCCGATAAGAGCTCAATCAGCAACCACTTTATACCCTCGGGCTGGATGGGCGATTACGGCGACATAAAACTGGATACTACTGCTACCGAAGACCCGTATTTAGGCGAGACGTGCATTAAGACTGACTATACCGCTAAAGCCTCAAACGGCGCGCGTTGGGCAGGCATA
>JAQTNM010000140.1 GCA_028713875.1 Candidatus Omnitrophota bacterium
TTCTTACTTCCATTTTGACCGGGATACGCCTTTAATAGTCGATGAGTGGAATTATGACAGCGGCACCAATATGCTTGCGGAGCGTCATGAAAAATCGAATATCTGCGCCAGTTACATAATCAGCCGGATGAAGAACATGTATAAGGCCGGCCTGGATTACCAGATTTACTTTAGCCTGGAAGATTTCCAGGACAATAAGGAACAGGTGACCAGGAATGTGGGCGTATTCTGGTTTGATAAAGAGTCCACGCATAAACACGGTCCAAAATCCATTTATAACGTTTTTAGAATGATATCTGCGCTTGGCAAGAATATGTTCAGTTCTTCGCTCGGCTCCAATGACGAGTTCGTCGATTACCTGGCAACGAAAGATAAAGACGGCATCTCCATAATTGTTTATAATTATTGCGACCCCGCGATAGCCACCAATTATATTTCCAGGAACATAGGCAGCCTGAATAGCGCAGAGAGAAAGATTTTGCTTAATATCATTAAAACCGGGAGGCTGGATAAGATTGTCAAGCGCCAGCTTGATATGAACACCCTGCGGCTTACGAACAGGTTAAAGACAATATTGAAAAAGGCCCAGGAGTTGGAGGAACAGGCCGCCAAATTTTCCAATACCGAGCGCACGGTTAAGCTCAACATCAAGAATCTCAAAGACGATTATGCATATCAGAGATACGCGGTAGATTCGGTCTGTACGCTTAACTGTAATTTTTCCCCGGTTGACACAAAAGATATCAAAGTTACGGATGTTTATCAGGATACACTGACCTTACAGCCTTATTCGGTGAACCTGTTTATTTTTAAAAAGAAACCGAAAGAAGAGCCCAAAGAGCAAGAAGCTGCCAAGGCAGAAGCCGGCACGACGGATTCCAGGGCGGCGCAGGCAGGCAAGAAAGAGCAGCAGGCTGCTTCTCTTGCGGCTGAGGCCAAAGGTAATACGACTACAACTGCCCCGGGGAAATAATATGTGTTTTTAGAGCTTATTATGATTAAGAGGCCCGTCCGCATATATACTGTTTCAGAGATAACCCAGGATATAAAATTAATCTTAGAGAATACCTTTACTCAAATCTGGGTTGAAGGAGAGGTTTCGGGCTTAAGCAGGATTCCTACAGGCACGGTATTCTTTAATTTAAAAGACGGCTCCAGTCTCCTTAAATGCGTTATATTTTTCTCCGCAGCCGCTAACATCAAGTTTGAATTAAAAGACGGGATGAAGCTGGTCTGCTGCGGAGGCATCAGCGTTTATGAAAAGGACGGCAGATACCAGTTATACGTGCAATCTGCCGAACCCAAGGGGATAGGCAGCCTCCAGCTCGCCTTAGAGCAGCTGAAACAGAAATTAGAGAAAGAGGGGTTATTCAGGCCGCAGCGTAAAAGGCCCATACCATATCTGCCTTCCAGGATCGGCGTGGTCACTTCGTTATCGGGGGCAGCGATACGGGATATTCTAAAAGTCCTGGACAGGAGGTTCAAAGATACGCAGATTGTCATTAGCCCGGTAAAGGTCCAGGGAGAAGGCGCAAAAGAAGAGATCGCTCAGGCGATCAAAGATTTCAATGTTTTTAACAGCGAGATTGACCCGGATGAACGTATTGAGGTTATGATCGTAGGCAGGGGCGGTGGCAGTATCGAGGACCTGTGGGCTTTTAACGAAGAGACCGTAGCGCGGGCGATATATAATTCCAGGATACCGGTGATATCCGCGGTCGGCCATGAGCGCGATGTGACAATCGCAGATTTGGTAGCGGACATGCGCGCAGCCACGCCTTCGGTAGCTGCGGAACTGGTTATTCCCAGAAAGGAAGATTTAAGAAGCAGGCTCATTGAGCTGACGCAAGATTTGAGAAGGACGTTCTCAGAACTTGCCTTGCACTTGCGGGAAGATATAGATGAATTGCTGCATCGGCTCTTATTAGGCACAACGCATGTCATGGAGCTTGATGCCGGGCGGCTGAACCTGCTGGTTAAGAAATTAACTTTACTTAACCCCAAGCTGATGATCGCCCGCTATCAGGAGAAAATAACGGATCTGGCCGGCCAGATCCATGTGCGGCTGGGCCATTTTATAAAACTGCGCCAGGCAGAATTTGCCAAGGCAGCGGAGAAGCTCTCTGGTTTAAGCCCCCTAAATATACTGGGCCGCGGTTACAGCATTACTTTTAAGATGCCGCAGGATGCGATTATCAAAAATGCCTCCGGCGTAAAAGCCGGAGAAATTATCAAGACCAAGCTGCATGCGGGTGAAATTTTAAGCAGGGTCGTTGCTGCGACGGATAATGAGCAGCTGTTTAACGACGCCCGCGAGAAGTAAGCGGGCCGGTAAACTAGAATTTTATTTAAGGGGGATAACATGGCAGAACTAAAATTCGAGGAGGCTTTAAAAAAATTAGAAAAAATCGTAGAAGACCTGGAGAAAGGCGATCTTTCTTTGGACGATGCCTTAAAAAAATACCAGGAGGGGATTGAGCTTTCGCGGCTGTGCAGCCAGAGATTAGAAAACGCCAAGAAGAAGATCGATGTCCTGGTAAAAAACAAAAAAGGCGAATTCGAGCTTAAAAGCCTGGATGAAACCAAAATAGAAGAATAAATGCTGCTTGAGAATATCCAATCACCGCAGGACCTGAAAAAATTATCGCTTGAGCAACTGCCTGCCCTTGCTGCGGAAATACGCAAGAGGATGATCGAGGCGGTTTCTTCTTGCGGCGGGCACCTTGCTTCAAGCCTGGGTGCGGTAGAGCTTACCATCGCCCTGCATTACTGCCTGGATGCCCCCAGGGATAAGATCGTCTGGGATGTGGGGCACCAGTCCTATGCGCACAAGATCCTGACCGGACGCAACAAAGATTTTGATTGTCTTCGCCAGTATAAGGGCCTGACCGGTTTCCCCTGCCGGCAGGAGTCCGAATACGACACCTTTACCACCGGCCACAGTTCCACCGCAGTCTCCCTGGCAATGGGGCTGGTTTGTGCCAGGGACTTAAAACCTGAGGAAGGATATTTTAAAGTGGCCGCGGTTATCGGAGACGGTTCCTTAAGCGGAGGCTTGTGTTTTGAGGGGTTAAACAACGCCGGGCACCTGAAAAAAGACCTGCTGGTAGTGCTCAATACCAATGAACTGTCCATAGCGCCCAATGTCGGGGCTATAAGTACCTATATTAATAAATTGATCTCCCTGCCTGTCTACAACCGTTTTAAAGATTCTCTTGAAGCACTGGTAAAATCGCGTATCCCCAAAGGAAGCCGGCTTTTAAAGATCGCCAATAAGTTCGAAGAGGGGTTGAAAGGTTTGTTTGTGCCGGGCATGCTTTTTGAAGAACTGGGATTCCGCTATTTCGGGCCTTTTGACGGGCATAATTTGAATCTTTTGATTAACACTTTAAAGAATATCTCTCATATCAAAGGCCCGCTCCTTGTGCACGTAATCACCAAAAAAGGCAAAGGTTATGCCCCGGCAGAAAGTGACCCGGTGAGGTTCCACAGCGCAGGCCCCTTCGATATCGCAACAGGCAAAAGCTTCAGCCGGCAGGCACCCGCTGCTAAGAGCTACACCGAGACGTTCAGCCAGGCATTGATAAAACTGGCCGGGGAAAACGAAAGGGTCGTTTCTATCACCGCAGCCATGCCCGAAGGCACAGGCCTGGATAGGTTCAGGGACATGTACCCGCAGAGGTTTTTTGATGTTGGTATTGCCGAGGAGCATGCAGTTTGTTTTGCCGCGGGCCTGGCCAATAAAGGCCTTAAGCCGGTGTTGGCGGTATATTCCACTTTTTTGCAGCGCGCCTACGACCAGATAATTGAAGAGGTTGCCCTGCAAAACTTAGGCGTTATCTTCGCCGTTGACCGCGCCGGGATTGTAGGCGGAGACGGCGCAACGCATCAGGGGATCTTTGATATTGCTTTTTTAAGGCACATTCCCAATTTGGTGGTTATGGCGCCTAAAGACGGCAATGAGTTGAAAGATATGCTGGGATTCGCCGTCAAGTCAGGATGCGCCGTAACCTTACGTTACCCTAAAGATAATATACCCGCGTCTTCCGCGCCGTGTGCGCCTATAGAATTAGGCAAGGCAGAATTATTAAAACCCGGCAAAGGCGTATTTATCATTGCCTTGGGCACCATGGTTATACCCAGTCTTTTAGCCGCGGAAATTTTAAAGGATGACGGGCTGGATACAGGAGTTATAAATGCCAGGTTTGTGAAGCCCCTGGACAGAGAACTGTTCCGGGAAATAAGCAGGGACGCCGGATTCATATTTACGGCGGAAGAAGGGGTTTTGGAAGGCGGCTTTGGCAGCGCGGTTAGCGAGGCGCTGGACAGGCCGGTAATAAGAATAGGTCTGGCCTCTGATTTTATAGCTTGCGGCAAAAGAGAAACCCTGCTTGCTGATTACGGCCTGGATGCCCGGGGGATAGCGGACAAAATTAAATCCCACATTAAATAATTTTATGCCCAGGATAAAAATTGACAGAGAGAAATGCAAGGGGTGCCTGCTTTGCATAAGTTTTTGCCCAACAGGCCAGATAATCCCGGATAAGAAATTAAATCGCAAGGGGTTA
>JAQTNM010000141.1 GCA_028713875.1 Candidatus Omnitrophota bacterium
TTATAGAAAGCGACTATTTCGCTGATAGACCAGGAATCCGCCAGGAGCGCCGATGCCAGGATGCACAGGAAAAGCGGGACCTCATAAGCGAATAGCTGCGTAAGCGAGCGTATCGCCCCCATCATCGCATAAACCGACCTGGAATACCAGCCCCCGAGGAAATAGGTCAGCGTGGGAACGGTCAAAAGATACAATACTACGATAATATCCCCGTTAAAAGAAAATATCGCATGTTGCCCCCAGATAGGTATATAAAGTATGGTGGTGATGGAGGCAGCAAGCGCAAATACCGGCATCATTGTAAAAACCGCCACGTCCGCCTCTTCCGGGATTATCTCTTTCTTGCCTACCAGCTTCATAAAATCGGCAAACGGCTGAAACCAGGGCGGGCCGACCCGGTTCTGGAACCTGGCGTAGAGCTTCCTATCCAGGTATTCGGCAATGAAGCCCAAAATAAAGAGAAACAGGAACCCCGGGAAGACCAGAATGTAAAAAATATCTTTGAGCATTTTGCGTTAAATAAGCGACTTCAGCTTCTTATTCAAAGGAGTAAAATCTATCCCTTGTCTTTTATACCACTCTATGCCTTTTAGCCGTATCGCCTCCCATGCTACGGTATTTTTTGTTTTTCTCTCCGGGTCATTGACGGCTATCAGCCTGTCCGTGCAGGAAAAGCAGGGGTCAATCGCCGCTACCACGATAGGCATATCCGCAAGGTATCTATTCTCGAGCATCTTGGAAACCGACTGGATATTGGCTAATGTCGGCGCCCTCACCTTCACCCGCTCAGGCTTATCCGTGCCGTTTGCGCTGACATAATGTAGATCCTCTCCCCTGGGCGCTTCGTAACGGCTCACCACTTCTCCCGCAGGGACCTTGCGCGGGGCTTTCACGGAAATAACCCCGTCGGGAATTTTTTGGATGGCCTGACGCACTATACTGTAGGATTCCATCAGCTCTCCCAGGCGCACCAGGGTCCTGCCGTATACATCGCATTCATTGCTGGTGATCACCTTGAAATCAAGCTGGGCATAAGCGGCGTAAGGGTCGTCCCTGCGCACATCCCGCTCTATGCCTGAAGCCCGGGCCACCGGTCCGACCGCGCCCAGCCTTTTGGCATCCTCGTTAGATAATATCCCTACTCCGGATAATCTTTTTGCCAGCGTCACTTCTTGCGTGGCTAACTCGATATAGTATTTTGTCCTCTCTTCCAGTATATCCATTGCTTTTAAAACTTCTTCCTTTTGTTCCGGGCTGATATCGCGCCTTACCCCGCCGATAGTGTTAATGCCGTAATTGACCCTGTTGCCGGTAAGCATGGCCAGGATATCCATCACCACCTCGCGGTCGCGCCAGGTATACATAAGCAGCGTATCAAACCCTATCTCATGGCCGGCTACGCCCAGCCATAAGAGATGGCTGTGGATGCGCTCCAGTTCCGCGATGAGCGTACGGATATATCTGGCCCTGGCCGGGACCTCTAATCCCGCTATCTCTTCCACCGCCTGCGCAAAACAGGTCGAATGCGAATGCGAACAAATGCCGCAGATACGCTCGATAAGATACAGGTCCTGGATGTAGGTGCGTTCCTCGCAGGCCTTTTCTATGCCGCGATGGTTGTAGCCCAATTTTATGCTGGTTGAGGTTATCTTTTCTCCGCGTAAGCTGATCAAGAAACTCTCCGGCTCTTTTAATGCCGGATGCTGCGGGCCAAAGGGTATTTTTACTTCTCCGGGGTCATGCATTTTGCGCCTCCCTTTTATTATCCGGGGCTGGCTTCCAGTCTTTGCGTAAGGGGTGCTGGTCCTTAGGCCAATTATCCGGCAGCGGGTATCTGCGGCCTGCGGGCAATCCTGCTACTTCTATGCCCAAAAGGTCGGCGATCTCTCTCTCGTAATTTTCCGCGCAGGGAAAATACGCGGTGACGGTATTGACCCGGGGATGCTCCCTCTCCAGGCTCACTTTTAAATTCAACATTACCCCGCCTTTCCGGTTAAGGTGGTAGATCGCTGCGAAGCCGCTTACGGTATCCAGGCCGGTTATGGCAGAAAGCCCGTCAAAACCCATATTTTTCGCCGCGTAAGCGAATACCTCCGCGAATTTATCCAAAGGCAGGTCAGCGAATATGCGCTTTTCTCTCTTAATGACTGTCTTGTCTTTTAAATAAGCGAATTTTCCTTCCAGTTCCTGCTTTATCTTTTCTTCTTCGGTCATCTTTATGCTCCCCGGGGTTTATTTCTTTTTGGCCCCGGGCTCCTCTTCAAGGCTTTTTAACAGTTTCACCACTCCGTCGATTATGGCTTTGGGGCTGGCCGGGCAGCCCGGGATATACGCTGAAACAGGCAAAACCGAATTTATGCCGCCGTCAACGTTATAGCAGCCGCTGAATACGCCCCCCGTGCAAGAGCAGGTCCCCACTGCCACCACGAATTTCGGCTCAAGCATCTGTTCATAAATGCGTATTAACCGGCACTCTACCTGCTTCGTCACCGGCCCCGAGCATAAAAGTATATCCGCGTGCCTCGGCGTGCCTTTTAAGACCACGCCGAAACGCTCCAGGTCATAACGGGGGGTCAGCGATGCGATGATCTCTATGTCGCAGCCATTGCAGGCCCCGGTATTAAAATGCAGGATCCAGGGTGATTTCAATCTTGACCAGTTGACTATTTTGGTAATTACTCCCATTTTTATTTCCTCAGCAAAATAATCAGCCCGATGATCGCCCCGGCCACGTAGACCGCAGCTATCGCAAATGTCTCTGCATTCTCCACGGAAACAGTAGTGATCACCAGCGCCACTACGTGCAGCATGGTAAAGAAAAAGGCAAAAGGGAAAAACTGGCTGTAGTCCGGCTGGATCATGTGTTCCTGGAAATCCTCTCCGCAGGCATATGCCTTTGTCGCCCCGGGAGGATCCTTATCCTTACGGAAAGCGTAATGAGAACAAAGCCGCAGCAAACCGGATGCCGCCACGAATATGATGATAAAAGCCAGGGGTGGTGAAAAAATTATCTCTTCTGCCATGCTTATTTTAACCTTTCAGGGTGCTTAATTTCCTGGGGTCAATGGTCCGGTTATGCCGGAAGGCCCAAAGAGCGATCCCGCCTGCAACTACCATAAATACTATTTCTATGACGACCAGGGTGATGACGATCGCCTGCGCAAGAGCTGTCCTGCCGCAGACATATCCTGCCAGGATGATTAAAAGCGTTGCCGCTTTAATCAGGATCTCTACGCCGATCAATATGCGGACTATATTAAAACTCATCAGTATGCAATAAAACCCGCAGATAAACAGAAGCGCGATAAAGATCAGGAAGTAAGTGAACATCTGCGTAAGTTCAGGGCTCATTTCTTGGGCTCCTTGAACAAAACCACCACGCCGAATGCCCCGGCTAAAAGCACGATGATTTGTCCCAGCACATCCAGATGCCTCATATTCCAAAGGATGCTGCGCACGTCGCGCTGCGCAATAGTCAAAGGCAGATCAAAGTGCGGTATCTTTAAATACTGGCTCAATAACAACCCGGTAACAATGACTATAAAAGGAAGGTACCAGAACTTTACGAACCTTTCCCTGCGGCGCAGGCGCAGTTTCTCTATGCTTACGCGCTGGGTAAAACTCACCGTGGTTATAAAGATGACTGAAATAAGCCCGGCGCAGACGGAAAGTTCAAATACCGCTGCCAGAGGAGAATTAAGGCGGTACATGATTACGGTAAGTATCACGCTGGTCATCGCCAGGCCCACCACGGAACGGATCAGCCGGATAGTCATTACCGTCCAGAGCGCCGTTAAAACTAAACTGGTCAGAAGGATAAGGTCAAGTATCATTTTTAATAGAATATATCATTTAAAGGCAAAAGCCAGGTATTCAGCATAAAAGTAAATCCCACTCCCGCCGCCACGGTGATCGCTGCCAGCAATATCTCGGCAAAGCTCATCCCCAGCGCAGCCTTTGTCATATTCGCCGCCTCTTGAGCCGGCCTGCCGAAAAAGACCCGGCGCTCCAGGGAAAGGAAATACGCCAGGGTAATCACGCTGGCTAACAAGGCGATGGAGCCGTAAATAAACTTCCCCGCGCTAAAAAGCGCAATCACGATGATAAGCTTGCTCCAGAATCCGGATAGCGGCGGCAGGCCCGCCGTAGAAAGCAGGCCCACCAGCGACGTAGCGCATGTTACCGGCATCCTGGAACCCAGGCCGCTCATCCTGTTCATGTCGGTGGTGCCCAGCTGCCTTTCCAGGGAAGCGGAGTTCACAAAAAGCAGGGATTTGAATATCGCGTGGTTAAAAAAATGGAACACCGCTCCGGCAAAGGCAAGAGGCGTATTGCAGCCTAAAGCCAGCACGATATAGCCTACCTGGCTGATGCTGGAATACGCAAGCATGCGTTTAAAATCGTCCTGTGTCAGCGCAGCAAAGGCCGCAAAGACAATGGAAAATGCCCCGACCAATAAAAACAGGTTCTGTAGATGAGCGCTTAAAATAAATATGGTGCCGAAGAGCCGCAATAATACGTATACCCCGGAAACCTTGGTCACGATCCCTGCCAAAAGCACGGAAACC
>JAQTNM010000142.1 GCA_028713875.1 Candidatus Omnitrophota bacterium
AAGCCTTCTGCGTCGGTGTTAAAACCTTCCAGGCCGCATCCAGTGACTTTAATGGTATTGACCGCGCCGATCAAACGGGCTTCCTGCGAAATGCTGTTTAACGAGGGGATGACCTTCTCTTTATAGGGGATAGTTACATTCAATCCGCAGATACCCTGTTGTTTTGCTGAGAGTAAAAATGCATCCAGGTCCCGCGGTTGCACTTCAAAGAGGCGGTATTCGGCATTCATGTCCAGGGCCTTGAATGCGGCATTATGCATTGCCGGAGACAGGCTGTGCCTGACGGGAAAACCTAATACGCCGTAAATCCTGCGGCTAGAATCATTATCCATAAGGAAGGGTTTTAGAGACTTTCGATTTTATTCAAGGCGCTAATGTAAGCCCTTACTGATGCCTCGATTATATCCGTGCTTGAGCCATGGCCGCTTGCGGTAATATCTTTGCTCTTAAGCCTAAGGCTTGCGTGACCGAGCGCATCTTTGCCGGAAGTCACGGCTTCAAGGCGGAAATCCTCAAGCTTTACCTTAAAACCCGTCACTTTATCAATCGCCTTAAAGCAGGCGTCAACCGGGCCGTCCCCCGAAGACTCGCCGATAAAGGTCTTCATTTTTTTCTTCAGCGCGACCCTTGCCTGTGGTTTAACCTGCGTCCCGGCGTTGACCTGGAAGCTGACCAATTGCCACACGGGCTTAACTACCCTTATTTCATCTTCGGCGATTATCCTCAGGTCATCGTCAAAGATCTCTTTTTTCTTATCGGCAAGTTCCTTGAACCGCAGGAAGGCCTTATTCAGCCTGTCCTCATCCAAATGGAACCCCAGCATCTTTAGCCTCTGCCGGAATGCATGTCTGCCGGAATGCTTTCCCAGAATCAGGGAGCTTTCGGAAATGCCCACGTCGCAAGGATCCATGATCTCATAAGTAATCCTCTTCTTTAATATCGCGTCCTGATGTATCCCGGATTCGTGGGCAAAGGCATTTTTTCCGACGATCGCCTTGTTGGGAGGCACGACAAAACCTGTGGCCTTGCTCACCAGGCGGGAAGCAGGATATATTTCCTTTGTGCGGATATCGGTGTAAAAATTACCGAAAACATCCTTGCGGGTCTTCATAGCCATGACTATTTCTTCAAGCGAGGCGTTTCCGGCGCGCTCGCCGATACCGTTGATCGTACAGTGCACCTGGCGGGCCCCTGCCAATATTGCAGAGAGGGAATTTGCCGTTGCCAGACCCAGATCATTATGGCAGTGAATGGCAATGACCGCCTTATTTATATTCGGCACGTTATCCTTGATATCCGTGATCAGGCTGAAAATCTCCTGCGGGTAGCTGTAACCTACCGTATCGGGAATATTTATGGTGCGGGCCCCTTCATTGATAGCCATCTCCACCATGCGGAATAAAAAATCTTTCTCCGTGCGCGTGGCATCTTCCGGAGAGAATTCAATATCGGGGCAGAATTTTCCGGCCTTCCTGATAGAATCCCTGGCGATAGACACTATTTCGTCTTCGGCTTTCTTGAATTTGTATTTTAAATGTATCTTGGAAGTTGCCAGGAACAGATGGATGCGCGGATGCCGGGCTCTTTTTATAGCTGTGCCTGCGCGCTCAATGTCCTTATAAATACAGCGGGCAAGGGCGCAGACAGCGCTCCTTTTGATATTCTTCGCAATAGCGCTTACCGCTGTAAAATCACCGGGAGAGGCGACAGGAAAGCCCGCTTCTATGATGTCAACTCCCAGCTTCTCAAGCTGAATGGCTACTTCCGTTTTCTGGAAGCTGTTCATCGAAGCTCCCGGTGCCTGTTCTCCGTCGCGCAGCGTGGTATCAAATATGATTATTTTTTCCATATCGATCTCTTTTTTTCCAGAGATTAAAGTTGCATCATCCGGGACTTATAATCGAGGGGTGACGTGGAAGAGGGGTATCCCCAAATCGAGGACTGACCAGCCCGCAGATTTGGGGAGACTTCCACGGCAGGACCCCGGGGTAAAGGATCCGCAGTAATTTGCAACTTTTAATCCTATTTCTTCATCCAGGGCATCATATCCCTTAACTGCTTGCCCACCTTCTCAATAAGGTGCTTGTCGCCTTCCTCTAATAACCTGTTGAAATTAGGCCTACCTGCCTCGTTTTCTTTGATCCATTCGCGGGCGAATTTTCCGGACTTAATGTCTTTCAGCAGCTTCTTCATGGTCTTGCGGGTTTTTTCGGTGATAATCATCGGCCCGCGCGTTAAATCCCCATAGCAGGCGGTATTGGAAACACCCCGGCGCATACCGGAGATGCCTCTTTCCTGGATGAGGTCAGTGATCAATTTCAGCTCATGCAACACTTCAAAATAGGCAATCTCAGGCTGATACCCGGCTTCTACCAAAGTATCAAAACCCGCCTTGATCAATTCCGTAACCCCGCCGCAAAGCACTGCCTGTTCGCCGAACAGGTCGGTCTCGGTCTCCTCGGCAAACGTGGTCTCAATGACCCCTGCCCGCGTTGCCCTGAGGGCCTTGGCATAAGCCAGTGCCAGTTTCAGGGCCTGACCGCTGGCATCCTGGAACACTGCCACAAGGCACGGAACGCCCTTGCCCTCTTCATACATCTTGCGCACCAGCGCCCCGGGGCCTTTAGGGGCGATCATAAAAACATCCACGTTCTTGGGCGGCTTTATCTGCTTGAAACGGATATTGAAACCGTGAGAAAAACACAGCGCTTTGCCTTTTTTAAGGTTTGGCTTTATCGCTTCCTGATAGACTTTAGCCTGCAGGTGGTCCTGGGTTAAAATCTGGATAATGTCCGCGGATTTTGCCGCCTCTGCGGCAGAGATGGGGCTGAATCCGTCTTTTTTGGCCTGCTCGAAATTAGGCGTACCTTCCATTTCCGAAACCACCACGCTGCATCCGGAATCGCGCAAACACAAGGCCTGACCGCGGCCCTGTATGCCGTATCCGATTATCGCTATCGTCTTTCCTTTTAAAAGGTCCAAATCTGCATCCTGATCGTAATAGATTTTCACCATCTTATCCTCCTAAACAAGCGCTACCTCTGGTGCTTAGCGCTTGTTTACTCCGCGCTATGCGCGGAGTTTAGTTAATTATGCCATAGCAATCTTGCCGGTGCGGATCAATTCTTCGATGCCAAACTGGCTTAAAGCCTCCAACAGCTGCCTTATCTGCTCCTGCCGGTCTACTGCCTCAATAATGCAGATGCCCTCTTTATGCTGGATAACCTTGGCCACATATTTCTTAAGCAGGCTTTCCAGATTAGCCTTATCCTTGCCCGAGCATTTTACTTTAACCAGGATAAGCTCCCTTTCCGCGTGCTCTTTTTTGGTAAAATCAATTATCCTGATCACGTCAATAAGCTTATTCAGCTGTTTCTTGATCTGCTCAAGGATCTTTTCATCTTCGGCCTCAACCACTATGGTCATGCAGGAGATGGTCGGATCCTGTGTCTCGCTGACAGCCAAAGACGCGATATTGTAGCCGCGCGCGCTGAATAACCCGGCAATGCGCGCCAGAACCCCAAATTTATTCTCTACCAGAACCGAAATAGTATGCCTCATGCCAACCCCTCTATCATTCTGTTTATCGCCTCACCGGCAGGCACCATCGGATAAACATTCTCTTCCGGATCAACTCTGAAATCTATGAACACGGTATTATCTATGGAGAGCGCTTTGTCAATGGCCGGACGCACATCTTCTTTTTTGGTAACGCAAATACCCACGGCACCATAGCTCTCCGCAAGCCTGACAAAATCAGGCGAAGTGATGCATACCTGCGAATAGCGTTTTTTATAAAATAACTCCTGCCACTGCCGCACCATCCCCAGATAGCCGTTGTTAAGTATCGCCACCTTCACGTTTATTTTATTGCAGATGCAGGTTCCCAGTTCCTGTATGTTCATCTGGATGGAGCCGTCTCCGGCGATATCAATGACCTGCTTATCGGGACATCCCATCTTGGCGCCCATTGCCGCCGGGAATCCAAAACCCATAGTGCCCAGGCCGCCCGATGAAATAAAGGTGCGCGGATGATCATACTTATACCACTGCGCCGCCCACATCTGGTTCTGGCCGACTTCGGTAGTGATAATGGCCTCTCCCCTTGTGGCTTCATAGATCTGCTCCACCACATACTGCGGCTTTATCTTGTCGCCGTCTTTATATTTCAGGGGGTATTTCTTTTTCAGGGCTTCCACATTTGTGAGCCATTCCGCGGTATCGGGCGTCTTCTTAAGCTGCTCCAGCAATTCGCCCAGTATATTTTTCGCATCCCCCACTATCGGGATATCCACCCTTATATTTTTACTGATGGAGGACGGGTCTATGTCAATGTGAATAATCTTTGCCCCGGGAGCAAAAGTGTCTATCCTTCCGGTAACCCGGTCATCGAAACGCGCACCCACCGCGATGATCACGTCAGCTTCCATTACCGCGTGGTTGGCAAAGGCAGTACCATGCATACCCAGCATGCCCAGAGAT
>JAQTNM010000143.1 GCA_028713875.1 Candidatus Omnitrophota bacterium
TTAGCGCTCCTGCCCTGTACCCGGGCTACAAGCATTTTCAGGTATTGTTCGTTTATCTCAAAGGCAGATATGATTTTCATTTTTTATTTAGTGCACCATCTGGGTCACCTGGAAGACCGGCAGGAGGATAGATAATACAATAGTCCCTAAAACTAACCCCAGCCCCAAAATAAGCAGAGGCTCAAGCATCGCAGAGATCAACGCGACATCCGCCTCTACCTGCTGGGTATAAGAATTGGTTATCTCTCTTAGTACTTCCGTCAGCCGGCCAGATTCTTCACCGACGGCGATCATCTTGGTGAAAAAATCCGGCAGGTTAGTGTGGTATTCCAGACACTTGGATATCGTCTGCCCGGAGGCAACATCGCGGGCTGCAGCCGTTAAACCGCTTTTTAATTGCGGGTCGCTCACTCCGAGAGTGGCAATATCCATAGACTTCAGAGCCGGGACACCGCTTTCGATAAGCAGGGAGAGCGACCGGGAAAAATGTGCCAATTCCTCGTTCTTGCTCAGGCGCTTCAGGACCGGGACATTTCTTTTGATGCCGATGAGCAATTTTTTGAAAAGAACGTTTCCTTTCTGGTAATAAAGAATGACGGCTGCTAAAACAATTATCCCCAGGACCAGCCACCAGCTTTTTCTGGAAAAGTCGCTAAAATCCAACAGGAGCTTGGTTATCAAAGGCAGGTTTCCGCCAAGATTAGCAAAGATAGGTTTTAATTTTGGAATGACGAAATTTATGAGCACAAAAATACTGGCTATGCCGACCATCAATAATAACGCCGGATAAGCCAGGGCTACTTTTATCTTGGTCCTCAATGCTTCCTCGCGCGCTAAAAACTCATTGATCTGCGTCAGGGCAAGGTCAAGCCTGCCGCTTGCCTCGCCGGCTTTTACGATATTGGCAAAAAGCGGCGGGAAGACATTAGGGAATTTTTCAAAAGATTCAGAGAAGGTCTTACCTTCCTTGGTAGAATTATACATCTCCAGGACCACTGCCTGAAAACGGGGATTCTCCGTCTGCTCATAAAGGATCTTCAAGCAGGAAAGTAATTCTACTCTCGCGCGGATGAGAGTACTTAATTTTTGAATAAAGGTGTAAATATCATTAGAGTTAATTTTGTGGCCGGCCTTCTTCTTTAACGGGGAGGTTTTCTGCTGAGCCGCTCCAATGGCTGCGCTGGCCTCCTCGATACTGATAGTAAAAACTCCCTGAGCGGCTAATTTACTTAAAGCTTCTTCCTCATTCGCTGCTTCGATGACACCTTCTAATTTTTCTTCCAGGCCTTTTTTTGCTTTGTAAATAAATTTCGCCATAAATTATTCCCCCAGCTCGGCTACACGCAGGACTTCTTCAGGGGTAGTCAAGCCCTGCCTGACTCTTTCTATACCTGAATCTTCCAGCGTCTTAAAACCCATATCCCTGGCTGCTTTTTTGATCTGTGCAGCCGAGGCCTTGCTTAAAATCAATTCCCGTATTTTATCTTCCACGAGGAGTATTTCATAGATCGCGGTCCTGCCTGTATAGCCGATAAATTTACATTTATCGCAGCCTTTCCCCTGGTAGACTTTCATATTTTTAAAAACATCCGCTAATAAGGTCTTGTCTTTTCTCTCCTCTTTACAATTAGGACAAATCGTCCTGACCAGCCTCTGGGAGATAAAGGCGTTCACGGATGAAGCGACCAGGTACGGCTCGATTCCTATATCCATCAGGCGCGTGGCGCCGCTTGCCGCGTCATTGGTATGCAGCGTCGAGAAAATCAGATGGCCGGTAAGGGCGGTCCGGATAGCCAGCTCCGCAGTCTCTAAATCCCTGACCTCTCCTATCATCATTATGTCGGGATCGTGCCTTAAGATACTGCGCAGGGTATTGGCAAAGGTAAGGCCTATCTCCGGCCTGACCTGAAATTGCGTGACCCCCATCAATTCATATTCTATGGGGTCTTCGATAGTAACTATCTTTACCGCGTCTTTATTCAATTTACTTAGGCAGGCGTAGAGTGTTGTGGTCTTGCCGCTTCCTGTGGGTCCGGTCAAAAAGATGATCCCGTGCGGCTTCTGCGTCATCCCTTCGATTAATTTTAAATCTTGCGGTGAAAAGCCTAAATCATCCAGATTAAAAAGTAGATGCACCGGTAGGATCCTGATGACCGCGCTCTCCCCGTAGAGCGAAGGGATAATCGAGATTCTTAAATCCACCTGTTTATCCTGGATCTTGATAATCGCCCGTCCGTCCTGCGGAAGACGCTTCTCTACCACATTAAGGTGAGAAAGGATTTTTATGCGCGAGACCAGTGCGGCATGCAAATACCTGACTTCTTCCGGCACGCGCATATCATAAAGGATGCCGTCTATGCGCTGCCTTACGCGCACCTTATCCCGGAACGGCTCGATATGGATATCGGTTGCCCGGGCATTGACCGCCTCGGAAAGTATCTGGTTGACTAATTTGATTACAGAGGCGTCCTGCGCGCCCTTCTCGACATCTTCTATGTCTTCGTATCTGGGCTGTTCCTGTTTTACATTATCTTTCTTTTCCTGCGTGAGAATTTCTTCAATAGTCTCCGCACCTACTCCGTAATAGCGCCGGATGGCGACAAGTATCTCATCGTCGGTGGCCAGGACCCTTTCCACATCATAGCCTAAATGTAACTTTAGATCCTCCATCAGCCAGACTGCCAGGGGATCAGAGACTGCCACGATCAAAACTTTGCCTTTGATCTTAAGCGGCATGAATTTATAATGCCAGACAAATTTTGCCGGTACTGCTTTAATTACATCTTCCGATATAGAAATATCTTTAAGGCTTGCGTAATAAACCAGGCCCAGCTGGTCGGCCAGGAGCTCCAGGAGCTGTTCTTGTCTGATAAGCTTCATCCGCACCAGCACTTTTCCCAGGATCTCGCCGGTCTTCTGGCTCTCTTTTAAGGCAAGCTGCAGCTGATCGGGGGTAATGAGTTTTTTCTGTAGTAATAATTCGCCTATCTTGGCCATATTGATCTCTTTAAGCTGCTAACTGGTCTATCGTGCCGATGTAACTGAATTTATCCTCTGCTACTGCGTCTAAGCGCCCGGAGATGATCCTCTCGCATCCTGTGATCGTCTGTTCCAACGGCACATAAATCCCGGCTCTGCCCGTATACAGCTCTGCGGTAAAAAATGGCTGCGTAAGAAAATTCTGTAATTTTACCGCGCGCTCGAAGATAATACGTTCCTGCCGGGCAAGTTCCTCCCTGCCCAATATGGAAACAATGCGCTGCAGGTCCTGGTATTTCTGAAAATGCCGGATAATATCCTGCGCGATCGTAAAATGTTTCCTGCCGATAATAGTCGGGTCGATAAAACTGCTGGTCGATAGCAGCGGATCGAGTGCCGGATAAAGATTGCGCTGCACGTGGCTACGGGATAATACCAGTATCGAATCCAGATGCGAAAATATTGCTACTACTGCCGGGTCAGTCAGGTCATCCGCCGGGACATATACCGCCTCAACCGAAGTAATGGCAACCCCGCGCCGGGACCTGATCCTCTCGTGAAACGCGCTGATCTCGCTGGTCAAAGTCGGCTGGTACCCGGTCTCGGAAGGGATCCTCCCGAGGAGCGCTGAAAGTTCCGCCCCTGCCTGCGCGAAACGAAAAACATTATCTATAAAGAAAAGGACTTCTTCGCCTTTTTTCTGCACTTCCTCTGCGATCGCTATTGCCGTATGCGCCGCCTCAAAACGGGCACCCGATGATTCATTCATCTGGCCGAAGATCATGATCGAGCGCTCCAGAAGATGCGTGCGGATAAATTCATAATATAATTCATTGCCTTCCCTGATACGCTCGCCTACGCCGGCAAAGACACAGCTCCCCCGGCGCTTGGTAATGATATTATGGATTATCTCCAATATCAATAAGGTCTTGCCTAAGGCCGCCCCGCCGAGGATCCCGGTCTTGGAACCTTTGATCAAAGGAAAGAGCAGGTCGATGACCTTGATACCGGTCTCCATGATCTCAAATTTAAGTTTTTGATTCTCCTGGAACATCAGTTCTTTTCCGTTAGCGTCTTCGGAGCTGCGGATCGGGACATGCACCAGGTCTTCCAGGGAACCCTTGTGGTCAATGGGCTCTCCGAGGGCATTGATCAGCCTGCCATAGAGCTTCTCGCCTGTCGGCACGGTAAGCGTTTTACCGGTAGAGGTACAGGTAGAATTCCTCCTTAAGCCATAAGTAGAGGTTAACGCAATGCACCTGCAGATACTCGGGAAATAATGCTCCATTACTTCCAGGACAACTTCCTTATTATTAAATGTCGCGCCGCGGATAACTTCATTTATCGCCGGCAGGCTGCCGCCTTCAAATTGCACATCCACCACCGAGCCGGATACCGCTACTACTTTTCCTTTTGTCCCGTCCATAT
>JAQTNM010000144.1 GCA_028713875.1 Candidatus Omnitrophota bacterium
GTATTTATGCTGGTCTTTACGGGAGTATTATTCGCGCTCAACAAGAACCGCCTTATTCAGCCCATCACTAGTGAAAACGATGTAGTTTTAACAAGAAGCCTTTTTAGCGCTCTTGCCGCATTTGACTCGCCTACGGAGCGCCTCGTCCATATGGTCTATATCGCCGGGTTTTTTGATGCCGTGCAGATGATGGAGGCGAACATGCCGGAGGCTAACAGCTTTTTTCAGGATTGCCAGGGCATGACCATAGGAGAATTGACCGACGCGATGTTGAAATTTTACAGGGAATACCCGGAATTAAAAGACGCAAGCCCGGCCAAGGTCCTTACGGTAGCAATACCCAGGATAAAAAAGGGTCTGACGCCGTTTCCTGCTCCCGCAGAGCAAAAGCAATAAGATAAAGTTTATACAAAGTCCTGTATTTAAGTAAAAAAGGAGGTTAATATGGCAATGGATGAAGTTACTTTTGTATATGCGTTGAGATGGATATGCCTAAGCATAGACACCCTGGGCATACTGGTGGGGCTGGATCTGATCATCGGGGCCCCGGTCATCAGGGGCATCAATGCCGTATTGAATAAAGTAATTGACATTGATAAAAATTTAGCCAAAACCAGCACCAGGGTCGGCGCGGGGATTATATTTGTAGTTATTTCCGCTGCCATGCTTTATGTGACCTTAAGGGCAAGGTAAGGTTTTAATTTTACCCTCCGCCAAACCTAAAAACCTGCGGTTAGCTGTTTTTTGAAGGCGCTATGGCTGCCTTTAACGGCATTTATAACGATTTGTGTGCCGTCATTTTGCCATATAAAAATCTCAATAATGATTATCGATAAAGCGATAAGAACGATCCGGCACTATAACCTTATCTGCCGCAATGACAGGATCGTTGTCGGCGTATCCGGAGGACCGGATTCCGTAGCGCTGCTTTATATCCTGAATTCCCTCAAGAATAAGTTAAAAATAAGCCTGCATGTGGCGCATTTAGACCATATGCTGCGGAAAGATTCTTGCCGTGACAGGGTCTTTGTAGAAAATCTGGCAAAAAAAATAAAATTACCCATAACCTGTGCCAGCATTGACATAAAAAAGACAGCCAAACGCGGCTCCGTGGAAGAGATAGCGCGTAATGCCCGTCTGAATTTTCTGTCCATGGTTGCCAAAGATACAAAAGCCCAAAAAATAGCCCTCGGGCATAATCTTGATGACCAGGCAGAAACTATCCTCATGCGGCTTATCCGGGGATCCGGGCTATACGGCCTCTCAGGGATATTGCCTAAGCGCCGGATATGCGGATATCAGGTAATCCGTCCCTTAATAGAGATAAAGCGCAAAGAGATAGAGGCATTCTTAAGGAAAAAAAAGATAAAACCGCGCATCGATATCTCCAATGCCCGGGATATTTATTTCCGCAACAAGATCCGGAATAATTTAATGCCGTTATTGGAAAAAGAATACAACCGCAATATAAAAGAAGTGCTGGGTAACGCAGCCGGCAGCATCGCATGCGACTATGATTTTTTAAATAAGATCGCCGCAGATAAAATTGGGGCTTCAGGCAATAACCTTAAACTGGACAGGTTTTTAAGGTTCCACCCTTCCATACAACACCTGGTTTTGCGACACCATATTGCCAGGTTAAAAGGGGATACCCGCTCAATAGACTTCAGGCATATAAAGGAAATCGAAGACCTGGTCTTTAACCGCCCGCCGTATTCTATCGTGGACCTGCCGAAAAATGTATCGGTCGTCAAAAAGAAAAAACACATTTCTTTTTAC
This sequence comes from Candidatus Omnitrophota bacterium, assembly GCA_028713875.1. Lineage (GTDB taxonomy): Bacteria > Omnitrophota > Gorgyraeia > Gygaellales > Profunditerraquicolaceae > JAQTNM01. The sequence goes on from JAQTNM010000144.1 coordinate 1,780, forward strand.
CTCAGGGCAAAAAATCAATAACTGCTTGATTTTATAGGCAGTTAAGTATATAATAAAACAAATTATAGGAGTCCAAAAAATGTCAAACGGTAATGCGCCCAGGAACAAACAAAAGCAGGTTTTTAAAAAATTTCCTTTTGGCTGGATATTATTAATCCTAGCGGTTTATTTGCTATTCAGTTCAATAAATACGTCTTTTACCGGGGTGCCGAAGGAAATAACTTACGGAGAATTTTACAGCATCCTTAAAGACCATCCGGAAAAAATCAAATCGGTTGTAAAAATGGAGACTGTGCTTCAGGGGGAATTCAGCGATAACTCGCGTTTTTTCCTGAATATCCCGGAGAATGACCCGGAATTGCTTAATCTGATGCGCCAGAACCTGAAGGATTTTGATGTAAAGCCTCCGCGGACTTTCTGGGCGAGTCTGTTATACTCCCTGGGCCCGGTGCTTCTTCTTATACTCTTCTGGTGGGTTATGGTTTCCAGGGGAGAACAGCTGGGTAACCGCGTCATGAGTTTCGGCAAGGTCAGGCCTAAACTGCATTCCGAACAGGGGTCAGAGAAAGTGACTTTTAATGACGTGGCGGGAGTTGATGAAGCCAAGGAAGAGCTCAAAGAAGTCATTGAATTTTTAAAAGACCCCAAAAAATTTCAGAAGTTAGGCGGTAAAATCCCCAAAGGCGTCCTGCTGGTAGGGCCTCCGGGCTGCGGCAAGACGCTGATTGCGCGCGCAGTAGCAGGAGAAGCAGGCGTGCCTTTTTTCAGCATCTCGGGTTCGGACTTCGTAGAGATGTTCGTAGGCGTAGGGGCAAGCCGTGTCAGAGACCTTTTTGACCAGGGCCGGCGGGCAGCCAAAACTTCAGCCAAGGGCGCGATTATTTTTATTGACGAAATTGACGCCGTGGGCAGGCTGCGGTTTTCCGGCATAGGCGGAGGGCACGACGAGAGAGAGCAGACTTTAAACCAGCTCCTGGTTGAGATGGACGGTTTTGACGCTTATCAGGGGTTGATACTTATTGCCGCAACCAACCGCCCGGATACGCTTGACCCGGCGCTGCTGAGACCGGGCAGGTTCGACCGCCACATCATTGTCAGTTTGCCGGACATCAAAGGCCGCGAGGAGATCCTTAAAGTCCATTCCCGTAAATTAAAAGTATCCTCCTCCGTGGATTTTAAATCCGTGGCTTCGCAGACACCGGGCTTCTCGGGGGCTGACCTGGCTAACCTGTGTAATGAAGCAGCGCTGCTGGCTGCCAGGCATAATAAAGAAAGCGTGGAAATGATTGATTTTGAAAAATCCGTGGAAAGGGTGCTTATGGGCCCGGAGAAAAAAAGCCACATTATGTCCAAAAAGGAAAAGGAGATCACGGCAGTGCATGAATCCGGCCACGCGCTCTTGTCGTTATTACTGCCTGAGGTGAATCCGCTTAAAAAAGTTTCCATTATTCCCAGGGGCCTGGCCGGCGGCTATACTTTTACTCCCCCCTTGGAAGACAGGCACTATTGGACAAAAAGAGAATTGTTGGCTGAGATTGCCCTTATGCTTGGCGGCAGGGCCTCCGAGGAATTACGCTTCAATGAAGTCACCACGGGAGCGCAGAATGACCTGGAGACAGCCACACAGTTGGCGCGCAAGATGGTCTGTCAATTCGGCATGTCTGAGCGCCTGGGGCATATGACCCTCGGTAAAAGGGAAGGCCTGATATTTTTAGGCCGCGATATAATGGAAGAAAGAAATTACAGCGACGAGACGGCGCGCCTCATAGATGAGGAGATAAAAAGGCTGGTTGATGAATCTTACCTTAGGGCCAAAGCTCTCCTGCAACGCGAAGCGGATAAATTAAACATACTGTCCAGTGCGCTGTTAGAAAAAGAAGTGCTTGACGGCGAAGAGGTCAAGCGCCTGCTGGGTATAGAAAAAAATGCGAATTCTGCAGATATCTGATCAAAAAGAACTCCGCAGGATAATGCGGGATATTCATGTAGATGCTTACGGTATAAGGATCATGCTGCCTAAAGCAATAACCCGCCTGGTAAGGATGAACGCCGTTTCAAATATCGCCGCGAATATCCTGAAGCAGGAGATGCTTTCACTCGGAGGCGAAGCAGCCATAGCCAGGGGGGCATTGACCGGCAGGGCCAGGCAGACGGATTGCCTTCTTATGGGCAGTCTTGCCCAGTTCAATAAATTAAACCTGAAACTAAAAAAACAACCCTTTGGCCTGGATAAACTGTCCGCGTCCTTATCCGGGGCGCTGTCCAACTATCAAAAAAACAGCTTTGCGCTCAACCTGGGTAATCACCGGCTTAATCTGGGCAGGCGCACGCATATTATGGGAATCGTAAATGTCACTCCTGATTCTTTCAGCCAAGACGGGCTTTATCGCCAGTCGCCAGTCGCCAGTCGCCAGTCGCAAATTGAGAGCGTCCTTGCGTATGCGCAA
>JAQTNM010000145.1 GCA_028713875.1 Candidatus Omnitrophota bacterium
GTAAAGCTCCGTAACCTCGGTATATATTGGGTGCCAACTTTTATCACGGATGTCCACCAAGACCAGACAAAGGTCAGTTTCAGGGAATTTTTTTTGGGCAGCCGAAAGGGCTGCCCATTGATTTTGTGGGGTGAAAACAACTTTTCGGTTTTGCAGGGACAGGTTTACGCCGCAGATTTTTTGCAGAAGAGATTTTTTTTCAGACAGGGAGGGAGAAAGAGCGGTTTTCCCTGCGTCCTGCGCCTGTTTTAGCCATTCCTCGAGAGGTTTACGCCAAGGGCAAATGCCTTGCTCCAAGTCATCAATTTTTTCCTCTAAAGCCTTCTTACGGAACAGAAGCTCCGTCTTCTGCTGTTGATAAGTATCACGGTCTATATCTTGCTCCAAATAGACCGTAAGAAGGCGGTCTAGTTTTACAGAAATGCCTTGCATTTCTGTTCGCGCTTCCTGAATTAATATATTAGCTGAGGCGCGAACGTTTTGTTCTTCCTGTTCAGCCATTTTTTGAAGTTGCTCAACCCAACAATTTGGCATGACAAATTGTTGAATAATGCCGGATAACTGCCGATCAAGTTCTTCTTGTCGTATGGTCGGCTCGGGACAGTTAATAAGTTTTGATTTTTTAGTGCAGTGGTAATAATACCATTCGTTAACATTGCCGTTTTTTTGCACCTTTTTAAAATAGCCCCCGGTTATCATCATGTCACAATTGCCACAACGCAAAAGTCCGCAATAGCCCAAAGGGTCTTGATGCGGCTTTTGTGGCTTGCTCCGTTCTTGTAAAACTTTTTGTACTTTATCAAAAAGTTTTTTTGTTATAATCGTTTGGTGCTTGCCTTCGTAAAATTCTCCGGCATATTTAAACAAGCCATAGTAAAAAGGGTTGGATAAAATCCAGGCAACTTTATCCCGGGAAAACGGCTTTTTGCCTCTGGTGATAATACCGTGCTTGGCGAAAAATATTCCAATGTCTTCCAACCTAGAATTGTTTTGAGCATAAAGTTCAAACGCTTCCCTTACAACTTTCGATCTCTTTTTATCTACAACCACTAATTTTGTTCTTGTATCATTTATATATCCTAACGGAGCCAGGCTGGCGTATTCACCTCGTTTAACCTTTTCCATTAGGCCTCGTTTGGTGTTCGTCCTTAAGTCCAAAATGTATTGGTTCGCCATACCAAACTCAACACTCATTATGAGGACATTGTCTTGTGGCAAATAGCTTCTTTCAAAAGTCCGGATATGTTGGATAATATTTTTTTGCAGAAACCAGCTAATTTGTCCGCCGTCAATTGGGTTACGAGCCAAGCGGTCTAGCTTCCAGCAAATAATACCCTGGGCTTCGCCCTGCTCTATGCGAGTCAGAGCCTGGCCAATTTTTGGCAGTTTAAAGACATTAAAGACGGCTGCCTAATTATGAAAAATGGCTCGTACAGAATGTGCCTGGAAATCTTTCCGGCAAACTTTGGCCTAATGGATGAAGAGGAAAAGAAACGAGCGGTAACAGGCTTTGAACAAGTATTAAGAGAAATTGATGTTAAATACCCGCTAAGGGTCTTAGTACAAACCCGTAAAACTAATGCTGACGATTACATTGACCAGCTGGAGCATACCTACAGCATTCGCGGTCTTGGCACTTATGACTTGTTTGAAAAGTACGCAGACTTTATTAAGGATGTTAGCAAGGACTATGAAATTATCACCAAAAAATTCTATCTTATTTTAGAATTCAGCGAATTAAAATACACACTGTCCAAAGACATTGTTAGCCGTGAGGAAAAAGATGTTAAAAAAAGGCGGAGCATTACCGAGCAGGAAATTTTCCAAGAAGCCAGGCAAAGCATGATCTCTATTCTTACGACTTTCAAGTCACAGCTCCAAGCCATAAATTTAAAGACAAAAATTCTGGAAACCGAAGAGATTATCCGGGTAATGATGGATTATTTAGACGAGGAAAAATTCCAGAATAACCGCCAGTTTTACGAGCATATTGAAGATTTTCGCAAAAAAGCCGCGGAGCAAACCTTACCGGGTTACGTTTCGTAATACACGATTATATGGAAAATGCGTCCAACCCAAAAAGTCCACGCCAGAGGCTAGAGTTTTAATAAAAACTTTATCTGGATGCAAACGAAGCTTTAGCCGTTCTTTAAGAAATAAAGCTATGCATGGGATTAAACTTATCAGCTTGTCCTTGCTGTCTGAGAAAAAAACAAAGTCATCGGCATAGCGAATATAATGTTTAGCTTTTAACCTATGCTTAACATAATAGTCAAACTCATTCATATAGATGTTACAAAAAAGTTGGGAAGTAAGGTTGCCAAGTGGCAAGCCTTTTCCCGGCTCACTGGAATTAAAACTTTTAATGACTGTCTCTAAAAGTTGGAAAGTGTTTTTATCGGGGATATACGCCGATAAAATTTCCAGTAAGATTGCGTGGTCAATACTTGCAAAGAACTTTTTTATATCACATTTTAATACCCATATTGTTTTTGCCTGATTGCGACTGACCTTAAGCCCAAAGGTTTTAAGTTTGCCCAAGGCTTTATGAACACCTTTATTCAACTGACAGGAAAAAGAATCTGCTATAAAAATATTATGGAAAAAGGGGTATAACTGCCGATAAATTGCGTGGTGTAATACCCGATCCCTAACCTTAGCTTTGTGAATGTCCCGTGGTTTAGGGTCGGAAATTTTAAAGGCATCGTAGCCACCATGCGCAAAGGTTAAATTTTCTAAATCTTCTTGAAGAGAAATAAGATTATCGCTCAAGTTTAAAGCAAACTCCTGAACATCTTTCTTATTACGTTTTCCGCAAACAAACTCCTCCCATGCAGCAAACAAATTTTCCAAGCTAATAATATCCTGATAGATTTTTTGCAATTGGCTTTTCATAAACTAAGTTATATTATGTATTAAGGATTCAAGAAATGGGGAAAATCGCTAAACTTGACAAAAGAGACAAAAAAGAGTATAATTAATAATTAAAATTGGCTTTAGCTTATTGCTTAAAAACAAGGGTTTTTGTGTATAAAGCTGGTGCTAAGTATCGTTTTCCAGCCACCCCGATAAATCGGGATGATTCTACAATCAGAACAAGAGGAGATGTCGCCAATGCTAACACCATTGTCCCCATCAGATACGGCTACGGGTATGACCCGCGGCCAAGCTACCAAACTGACCGAAATGGCCGACCATCGCTTGCTGAAGTCCCCGGTGTTTCAGGGAGTTCCTACGGCTCAAGTCGACGAGTTCGTCAAAGCTGTTGGCCCTGAGCTCGCCGAACAGTTCGCTGATCTGGTTGCGCGGCGATTCGAGGCGCACACCGGGCGCTATCACACCCCGGTCAACTACGCTCTCGCGAACGCCATCGCTGCGGCCATCGAGGCCAACTCGTTCGGTTACAAGTACCTCGGAGTCAACGTGGCGGATATTCCGCTCATCGGCACCGGCGAAAGCGTCGAGCAAGTCCGCGAAGTCCACTTCGGCAAGACGATGTACAACCGCGATCTGCCGGAGGCGCTCAAGCAGAAAGGCATCGAGGCCGGTTTCAAGAACGGCTATATGTTCGCCAATCCGCTGACCGCGCTGCTGTTCGCCCTCAAGAACCCCGATATCCAGAAGGGTCACCCTCTGGGCATTCTGTTCTACATTGGCGAGCAGCTCTGCTATCTCTGCCTCAGTTTCGACGGCGGCAGGCGCGGGCTCGACGTGGACCGCCTCGATCCGGGCAGCGACTGGGACGGCGATGTTCGCTTCCTCGTGGTGCCGGCTCCGGTTCCCGTTCCCGCGTAGTTTGGGCACTTTGTCACTGGGTCCTTGGTTTGTCCCTTGGTCCCTTGGCTCTTGGTCCCACGGATGTGCGTTTTTTGCACTCCGTGGGACTTTTCTTTTGTTAAAGTAATCCGCCGTAAGGCGGTCGCTAAAAATTTTATTTTTTACATATTTTATTTTTACCATTTAAAACTTTTTTAAGCCTGTGTTATAATGTTTGCAGATAGGAATTCCGCCCAAGGCCAAGGTTTTGGACGACCATATCTCGCGATGCTAAAAAATCAGAATGCCGGCGGGTACGCCTGCCTGTAGTAGCAGTTTTTAGCAAGCTTTCTATAAAAGAAACTCGGTGGAGTATACTGGCGGGCTTTAAGGCCCCGAATAAAATTCAGTCCTGAGAGTATTCTAGGGACAGTGGCACAGATGGTATATTCCA
>JAQTNM010000146.1 GCA_028713875.1 Candidatus Omnitrophota bacterium
CAACACCGGCCAGAAGCGTTATGTTATTGAGGTGCGGGCAGAGCGTGTGCAGTTTTTAGGTGCGCCTGCGGCCAAACCTATTGAGCCGCAGCAGCAGGCAGCAGTATCGTCCGAAGAACCGTCGACCGAGACAGCATGGTTAGAAGAAAGCGAGGAAGGCGTAAATGAGAGTCAGGGATAAAAAAGATATCAAAAGGCCCAGGAGGGCGCTGCCCTTACGTAAAAGATTTTGCCGGTTTTGCGCGGATAAAAACAGGACCATAGATTACAAAGACATAAAGACCCTGGAATCTTTTATCAAGGATAGAGGCAAGGTCGTCTCCAGCCGCTTAAGCGGCAATTGCGCCAGGCATCAGCGCAAGGTGGCCGAGATGGTCAAGAAGGCGCGGTTCCTTTCCTTGCTGCCTTACGTGCGGTATTAACATTGAAGGATTTTTAAAAAACATGGAAGTCATTTTGAAGCAGGATATCGTGGGGATCGGCAAGGCCAATGCGGTCGTAAAGGTGAAAGACGGTTTTGCCCGTAATTTTCTTATACCAAATAACCTGGCCGTGCCGTTAAACTCCGTTAATCTCAAGAATATGGAGGCGGAAAAACAGAAGAAATCCCTCCAGGCTCAAAAAGTCAGGAAAGAAGCTGAAGCGTTAAAAGAAAAATTAATGAACTTTTCTTTAACCATACCGGTTTTGGCGCAGGATGACGAGAAGCTCTACGGAAGCATCGGCCCGCAGGAGCTGGCCGGCGCCCTTAAAGAAGAAGGCCTGCAGGTGGATAAGGACTGGATTCTGCTGGATGAACCCATCAAGTCCCTGGGGATATATGAAGTGCCGTTAAAGCTGCATCCGGAAGTTTCCGTTAAGATAAAAGTCTGGATAGTAAAGAAGTAAACATGGCTGATTCCACAATAGAAAAACTCCCTCCTCAGAACCTTGAAGCTGAAATGGCAGTGTTGGGCTCCATGCTTATGGATGAAGAAGCCATAGGCGTAGCCGTAGAGGTTCTGGAAAAGAAATCTTTTTATAATACCTTCCATCAGAAAATATTCGAAGCAATAACCGATTTATACAACGCCAACAAGGCCGTGGACCTGATTACTCTCACCGATGACTTGAAACGCAAGGGGATCCTGGATGAACTGGGCGGGGTGAGTTTCCTTACCGCGCTGGTAAACAGCGTCCCGACATCGGCAAATATCAGTCATTATGTCGGCATCGTAAAAGAGAAGAGCATCTTAAGGACGCTTATCAATAACTCCAGCAGGATCATCGCCATGAGTTATGAAAGCGAAGGCAACATAGATGAAGTGGTGGATGAGGCGGAGAAGCTCATATTTGAGATAAGCGAAGGCAAAACAACGAGTAGCTACATCCACCTGAAAGAGATCATCAAGAACAGCATTGAAACAATAGATAAGCTTTACCAGAAAAAAATGCATGTTACCGGAGTGCCTACGGGGTTTGTGGATTTTGACAGCAAGACCGCGGGGTTACAGGCTTCCGATCTCATTGTCATCGCGGGAAGGCCCTCTATGGGTAAAAGCGCTTTTGCATTGGGTATCGCGGAATATGCCGGCGTGGTAGCAAAAATACCCACCGCCATTTTTAGCCTGGAGATGTCTAAAGAACAGCTTGTCCAGAGAATGCTCTGCGCCCACGCCAAGGTTGATGCGCAGAAGGTAAGGACGGGTTACCTTGCGGCTTCGGACTGGCCGCGGCTGACCGCAGCTGCGGGAAAATTATCGGAGGCACCGATATTTATAGACGATACTCCCGGGATTTCGGTAATGGAACTGCGCGCCAAAGCCCGCAGGTTAAAGAGCCAGCAGGACATACAACTTATCATCCTGGATTATTTACAGCTGATGCGCGGCTCAAGCAATATTGAAAGCAGGCAGCAGGAGATCTCCGAGATATCCCGTTGTCTTAAAGCCCTGGCGCGCGAGTTGAATGTTCCTCTTATTGCCATAAGCCAGCTTTCCCGGGCCGTAGAATCAAGGACCGACCACCGGCCGCAATTGTCGGACCTCAGGGAGTCAGGCGCGATAGAGCAGGATGCAGACGTGGTCACTTTGATTTTAAGGGAAGAGTATTATAACCCCACGCCCGATAATCAGGGCCAGGCAGAGATAATCATTGCCAAACAGCGTAACGGCCCGGTGGGTTCGTTGAAATTAGCTTTTATCAAAGAATACACCCGTTTTGAGAATATGGCCCGCCTGGAATAGAGATGAGCCAAATCCGAAAGAACTTGATTAAAATCCATAATTCAAATATAATAATAGCAATGTCCAGGACATTTTTTATAACTCTTGCGCTGGTATTCTGCATAAATGCGGCCTGTTTCTCCCAGGAAGAACAGAAATCCTCGCCTGCCGCCGGCCAAAAACAAGAAGAGCTTTCCCCTGCGCAGCAGGAGCCTACGAAATTACCCAAATTAGTCACCGCGATAGAGATAAAAGGGAACAAATCCGTAAGCACAAATACGATCATATCCAAGATGAAGACTAAGGTAGGCTCTGCCTATCAGGAGAACGTCATCAGCGACGACCTGAAGCGGCTTTATCTGCTGGGTTTCTTCAGCGATATCAAGATTGACACCCAGGAATATAAAGACGGACTAAAGGTGGTCATTGCCGTTACCGAAAGGCCGGCGATAGAAAAGATTACCTTTTCCGGGATCAGGCGGCTGCGCCAGTCAGATGAGAAGTTAAAAGGGATGCTGAAATCCAGGGAAACGCAGTACCTGGATTACCCGAGCCTCGATGAGGACGTGCGCACCCTCCAGAAGATGTATGAAAAGATAGGCTATAGCCAGGCAGAGATAACATACAAGGTTAATGTCAATAAAGAAAATAACAAGGCCACGGTGAATTTTGATGTCACCGAAGGCAAGAAGGTCAGGATCAAAGATATTTTTATAAAAGGCAATACAGCATTTACGGCTCAGCGCATATTGAGGCTGATGAAGACCAAGCGCGCCTGGTTTTTTAACGCCGGGGTGCTCAAAGACGAGGTCCTGAAGGAAGATATTGAGCGCATAAAGGCATTCTACCGCAGGAACGGCTACAGCGACGTAGCGGTTGAATACGATGTCCAGGCCGAGAAGAAAAAGCCTTTCTTATATATCACTATCACCATACAGGAAGGCAGGAAGTATCTGGTCGGCAGCATATTGATAAAAGGCAACAAAGATATACCAGAGAAAGATATCTTAAGCAGGGTAAAGGAATGCACCCCCGGCAACGTCTTCAGCCAGGAGGCCTTAAAGCAGGATATCTCCAATATCCAGGGGCTTTACTTTGACCGCGGCTATATATTCGCGCAGATACAGGACTACACCTCGGTCAATCCCGACACCCGGCGCGTAGACATAGTTTATGATATTACCGAGAATGAAGTCGCCTACGTAGGCAAGATCAAGATAAGGGGTAATATCAAGACCAAAGATGTGGTTATCCGCAGGGAGCTCAGGATAAAGCCCGGGGACAGGTTTGACGGAGAGAAATTAAAGCGCAGCAAAGAGAGGCTGCAGAATCTAGGGTTCTTTGAAGAAATCAGTTATGACACTGAAGATACCACCGTGCCCAATAAAAAAGACCTGGTGGTAGACGTCAAAGAAGCCAAAACCGGTTCATTCAGCTTCGGCGGCGGATACAGCACCGTGGATGAATTCGTAGGTTTCGTGGAGGTAGAACAGAAGAACTTCGACTGGAAGAATTGGCCTTATTTTACCGGAGCAGGACAGGACCTTAAGATACGCGCATCTTTCGGTACGGTTACCAGTGGTTATGACATCAGCTATACCGATCCCTGGGTTTTTGATTATCCGGTGTCTTTCGGTTTTGACGCATATAGGCGCCAGCATAAAAGGAACGAGGACGTAGGCTATGCCTATGATGAGGAAGTGACCGGAGGGGACCTGCGCCTGGGCAAGGAACTGACTGAATATATCAGAGGAGACCTGACCTATCGTTATGATACAGTTAAGATTTCAAATATTGTGGATAACGCTGCCGCTGATCTTACCAGCGAAGCAGGCACTAACTCTATAAGCAGCATACAGTTTGGTCTCTCTTATGATGACCGGGACAGCGTATTTGATCCTACCAAAGGAAATCTGTTGACCGGTTCCATGCAGGTTGCCGGAGGCCCGTTCGGCGCAGACAAAGATTTCTATAAATTTTACGGCCGGGCATCGCATTATTT
>JAQTNM010000147.1 GCA_028713875.1 Candidatus Omnitrophota bacterium
GGATTTTCTTGCTCATTTCAACCTTGGGGTCGACAACCGGGTGCAGTAGCTCATCCAATTGTGCGGGGCTAAGGCGCATTATCGCCTCTTCTTTTTTGATAAGTTTTTCTTTCAACATATCCATAGCCATACGCACCGCTGCGGGGCCGTTACGTTTTCCCACGCGGCACTGCAGCATAAATAAGCGTCCCTTTTCAATAGTAAATTCAATGTCCTGCATATCGCGGTAGTGCTTTTCCAGGCGGTTGCGGTAGGTAACCAGCTCTTTATAAATGGCAGGCATTAATTTTTCCAACGTAACCAGCTCTTTGTTGTGTTCGGAGGTAGAGTAGGCATTGATCGGCGCGGGTGTGCGGATGCCGGCCACTACGTCTTCTCCCTGCGCGTTGACCAGGTATTCACCGTAGAATTTGTTTTCTCCGTTTCCGGGGTTGCGCGAAAAAGCCACGCCGGTTGCCGAATCGCTGCCCATATTCCCGAAGACCATGGTCTGCACGGTTACGGCAGTGCCCCATTCGTCGGGTATGCCTTCTATGCGCCTGTAGCTTATTGCCCGCTTGCCGTTCCAGGAAGAAAAAACAGCGCCTATGCCTCCCCACAGCTGCGCTTCGGGCTCATCGGGAAAATCTTTTTTTAAGATTTCTTTGATCTTGGCTTTAAATAAGGAGCAAAGCTTTTTCAGGTCGTCTGCAGTCAGGTCCGTATCGGTCTTATACCCCTTTTCGTTTTTCATCTGCTGCATTATTTTTTCCAGCTGCTTACGGATGCCTTGTTCGTCCTTCGGCTCGATACCGGCTGCCTTTTCCATGACCACGTCTGAATACATCATGATCAGCCTGCGGTAGGCATCATAGACAAAACGGCCGTTACCCTGGCTTTGTTTTATCAGCCCGGGGATCGTCTTTTCGGTCAAGCCGACATTAAGCACGGTCTCCATCATTCCGGGCATGGAGCGCCTGGCCCCTGAGCGCACGGAGACTAGAAGCGGATTGACGGGGTCTCCGAATTTCTTAGCCATCAGTTTTTCTATTTTTTCCATGGCTTTCCGGACGTCGTCTTTGAGGCCCTTGGGGTATGTTTTTTTATTTTTATAATAATAAGTGCAGACTTCCGTGGTAATGGTGAACCCCGGAGGCACGGGCAGGCGTAAATCTTTGTTGCCGGCCATCTCTGCCAGGTTTGCGCCTTTTCCGCCCAGAAGGTTCTTCATGCTCTCGTTACCGTCAGCCTTGCCTCCGCCAAAAGAATACACAAACTTAGTTGCCATTTCTAAAACTTCCTCCTTTTCTTGGTATACCTTAAATACAATAAGATATACTGCCGCTAGTTAATAAGCCTTGTTTCTAAATACTCCTTTAATCTGTCAAGCGGTATGCGGTCCTGCTTCATAGTGTCTCTGTCCCGCACCGTTACTTGATTGTCTTCCAGTGATTGCACATCTATTGTCACGCAATACAGGGTGCCTACTTCGTCCTGCCGGCGGTAAAGCTTGCCTATAGCAGCGGTATCATCATAGACCGTGACAAACGATTTTTTTAAATCCTGCGCTATTTTTCTGGCTAATTCAACCAGTTGCGGCCGGTTTTTCAGAAGGGGCAGGACCGCGACTTTAATAGGCGCGAGAGCCGGATGGAGTTTCAAGACTACGCGGGTCTCTTCCTTTACTTTTTCCTCATGATAGGCATTGACCAGGAACGCCAGGACGCTCCTGTCCACTCCGCCTGAAGGCTCAATAATATAGGGATAGAATTTTTCTTTGGCAACATCGTCAAAATAAACCAGGTCCCTGCCGATTGCTTGCGCATGTTGTTTCAGGTCAAAGTCGGTGCGGTTGGCAATGCCTTCCAGTTCGCTCCAGCCGAAAGGAAAATTGTATTCTATATCCGTGCAGGATTTAGCGTAATGCGCCAGCTCTTCTTTACCGTGCGGCCGCCTGCGCAGGCCCTCTTTCTTTATCCCCAGCTTAAGGTACCAGTCAAACCTTTCGTTGACCCAGAGCTCATAAAATTTATCCGCCTCAGCCGGTTTGACAAAATACTCTATTTCCATTTGCTCAAATTCGCGGGTGCGGAAAGTGAAATTTCCCGGAGTGATCTCGTTCCTGAAGGCCTTACCTATCTGCGCCATGCCGAAAGGAAGCTTGGGGTGCTTTGAGTCCAGGATGTTCAGGAAGTTTACGAACATGCCTTGGGCGGTTTCTGGCCGAAGATAGATCACATTAGTGGCGTCTTCTACCGGTCCCTGGTAGGTCTTAAACATCAGGTTGAACGGCCGGGATCCGGTAAGTTCGCCCCCGCATTCCGGGCATTTTTTGGCATCCTTGAGGTCTGCGGTCTTGAAGCGTTTCTTGCAGGATTTGCAGTCGCTCTTCAAGTCAAAGAAATTCTGGACATGGCCGCTTGCCTCCCAGACCTTAGGATGCATAAGGATCGCCGCATCCAGCCCGAAAATGTCGTCGCGCTCATAAACCACGGATTTCCACCAGCAGCGCTTGAGGTTATTCTTCAGCTCTACCCCGTATGGCCCGTAATCCCAGGTATTGCTTAATCCGCCGTAAATGTCCGATGACTGGAAGATAAAGCCGCGGCGCTTGCACAACGAGACTATCTTGTCCATTAAATTATCGTCCATAACCTTTTTCCCCCTGCGTCCTTCATGTAGAATATCGGCAGGACTCCGGGGATGTCGTTAAATACGGGCAAGCCGTAGACATATCGTGCAGGTAACTCCGGTTTGCCCGTAGGGTTGTTCTCCATTTTTAGCGTAGATTACGCAAAAAGTCAAGGGAATTTAAGTTAAGGCCGCTCAATTGTAGAGATCATCGCCAGTACTTTATCCCGGTCCAGGGCCGCTGTCGTGTCCCGGATGTAAATCTTGAAAAAATAGCCTTTGTCATCAATCAGGTCGCAGTTAAAATAATTGCCTGAGGCAGAGAGGGTATAGCTCAAGAAGCCCCTTTTATGCGGCATTGTTAATTGCGCGATTTTAAGGTCTTTCTGGTTGCCCATATCGGGGGTAAAAATACTTTTCATGATTACAAAAAAGGCATCGGTAAGATTTTTTATGTTATGCAGATCCGCATACGCCACCCGCTTTATAAATTCATAATCGTCTTTTATCCCCTGTTTTTTCATCGGCGGGAATAATTTTATGAAGAAATCCGGGCCTTCGGAAAGGAGATAGATAATCGCGCCCCTGCCTTTGTGCCTCTTCTTGTAATAGACTTTTGTTATCCTTTCCAGGTTCACGGCGAAGCCTCTGGGCACCGAAATATCCATCTTGGGGAAGCTGTACGGCAATAATCCCGAGACATACCCGGTATTTATGTCGGGGTCGGTTATATCTTCCGTGGGCACTATGCATAATGCCGGTATTTTCTGACAGGTCCCGATGCCGACCTCAACATAAAGCCTCAGGATAGACGGAGCGCCGAACCTGGCGATAAAAAAAACGGCAAGCAGCAAGGATATGCCCACGCAGGCATATTTGACCAGTTTGTTTTTTACGGTCCGCTTCATTTTATTTTTTTAAGCTCTTCTTCTTTTATGCCGAAGCTGTGTTCCGGGCCGGGGAATAGGCCGCCCCTTACTTCTTCTATGTATTGCGCGAATGCTTTTTGAATGGGCTCGGACAGATTTATGTACTGTTTGACGAATTTCGGTTTATAGCGCTCAAACAGGCCCAGCAGGTCATGGACGACCAGCACCTGGCCGTCGCAGTCCCTGCCCGCTCCTATGCCGATGGTAGGTATCTTTAATTTTTTGGTGATGATACCGGCGATCTTGTCCGGCACGCATTCCAGCACTATCGCAAAACACCCCTTTTCCTGGAGGCTGACTGCCTGTTCAATGATACGCTGGGCAGCCTGGGCATCTTTGCCCTGGACCTTAAAGCCGCCTAATTTATCCGCGGTCTGAGGCGTAAGTCCGATGTGGCCGATCACCGGGATTCCGGCCTGGGCAATTTTGCCGGTTACCTCCAGGCACTGGTCAAACCATTCCAGTTTAACAGCGCCGCATTGCGCTTCGTCAATAAATTCGCGCGCGTTCTTTACCGATTCCTCGGGGTTTATCTGGTAGGAGGAGTACGGCATATCCCCTACGACCAGGGCGTGTTTTACCGCGCGGGCCACTGCCTTGGCATGATGCAGCATTTCCGGCATGCCTACCTGCGTGGTTGACTCCAGGCCCAA
>JAQTNM010000148.1 GCA_028713875.1 Candidatus Omnitrophota bacterium
TCGCCTTAAATGAGCTGCGCTCGTTTTTTTTCTGCAGCTCGGCTTCAATTTCCCAGTATTCCTGGGGAATGAATTTCTGGATCTGCCTTTCCCTGTCTACGATTAAACGCAGGGCCACTGACTGCACCCTCCCTGCGCTTAAGCCGCGGGCAATTTTCTTCCAGAGCAAAGGGCTTAAAAAGTACCCCACTATCCTGTCTAATATGCGCCTGCCGCCCTGGGCCTCCACCATGTTCAGGTCAAAATCGCGGGGGTGAGCGAATGCCTCTTTAATGGCACCGGCGGTAATTTCATGAAAAACGACCCTGGATACTTTTTTATCTTTAAAAAGCCTGTCTTTCAACTGCCAGCCGATGGCCTCGCCCTCGCGGTCAGGGTCGGTAGCCACGTAGATATTTTCCGTGGCCTTGCCCTCTTTCTTTAACTCCGCCAGGATCTTTTTCCTCCCCGGTATGGACACATACGAAGCCTGAAATTCGTTTTCTATATCTACGCCTAATTCCTTCCGGGGCAGGTCAATGAGGTGGCCCATGGAAGAAACCACCTTAAAACCTTCCCCCAGTATCCTGCTTATTGTCTTGGCCTTGGTAGGCGATTCTACTATGACTAAGTTCTGTTTTTTCATAACGTCAATTCCTCGCAAATTGTTGACCCGGTAATTGTCTGATGAGTTTTTTGACCTCTAATCTCAAAAGAAGCTCAAAGATCACCGGATTCCCCAAGCCGGTCTTTTCTAAAAGTTCATCCAGGCATGCGGGTTCGTCCGTGATCGAGTCATATAAAAGGCGTTCATCGGCTGATAAATCCGGGGGTTGGTTACCGTTAACTTTCTTTTCTTCTGCCTTTGGCGCCGCAGCGATACCCGCATTCGTATCTATATTCAATTCTTCAATAATATCTTGGACTCCGGAAACCAACTTTGCGCCCTGCTTGATCAATTCATTGGTACCGAATGAATTGGCCGAATCTACTTTTCCCGGAAGAGCGAAAACTTCCCGGCCCTGTTCCAGGGCAAAGTCCGCGGTGATAAGCGCGCCGCTGTTTCTTGCCGCTTCAGCCACCAGGACCCCCAGGCTTAACCCGCTGATTACGCGGTTGCGGCGGGGAAAATTCTGCTTTAATGGCTCCTGGTCTACGGAGAATTCCGAAACCACCGCTCCTGAAGCGGAGATCTCTTCGGATAATTCCCTGTTCTCCCCGGGATAGATATGGTTAAATCCGCTGCCCATTACCGCGACGGTCCGTCCGCCCTGCTTCAGGGCTCCTTTGTGCGCATAAGTGTCTATGCCCCGGGCCATACCTGAGACGATAGTAAAGCCGCGGCTGGATAAATCCGCTGCGAATTTCTGCGCGCTGCTCAAGCCGTAGAAAGAAGCCCTGCGCGAACCTACAATGCCTAAAGCGAATTTATCTTCCGGCTTTAGGGTGCCTTTTACGTAAAGAATAATCGGCGGGTCGGATATGTTCTTTAAGTTCTCCGGATAATCCGTATCTTCCAGGCTTATGATCTTCAAGCAGTGTTTCTTGGCTGATGCGAATTCTATATCCAGGTCCTCTCCTTTAAGAGAGCATATTTGGCTGGCGGTTTTTTCTCCTATCCCTGAGACCGCCATTAATTTTTCCGCCGGGGCTTTTAAGATATTTTCCGGACTGCCGAAAAATTCCAGCAGTTTCCTTAAACGGATGCTGCCGATGCCCGCGACCATATTCAGGCCGACCAGCGCCTCAAACCGGTTCATTTCTTCTTAGGGACCAGCTTAATGATCTTATCTACAACCTCTTTTACCGAAAGCCGGGATGTATCTATGGACTTATCCGCCCGGGCATAATAAGGAGCGCGCAGTTTCAAAAGGAGTTCTATCTGTCTTTCGGGATCAGTCACATTTAAGAGCGGCCGGGCGTTTGAACTTGAACTACGCTTGAGTATCACCTCAGGAGAAGCGGAAAGGCAAATGACCATTCCGGTCTCCTTCATTATTTTGATATTTTCCGGATTAATCACGATACCTCCGCCGCAGGCAACCACGAATTTCTTCTGCCCCGCCACTTCCTTGAGGGCTTTATTCTCAATGCGCCGGAAACAGGCTTCGCCGTCTTTGGCAAAGATATCCGATATCTTTCTTGCCTGGCGCAGCTCTATCAGATCATCCAAGTCCATGAAATGCCATTTCTTTTTTCTGGCTAATTCCTTACCTACATGCGTCTTACCTGTAGCCATGAATCCGACCAAGTATATGTTATTCATATCCGCAATTCTATCATAGCGTTAAGAACCTGTCAAACTAAACCCCGCCTTTCCCAGGCATAATAAACGTCTAAGCTCAAGGAATGGCGGGGTAAAGTCGCTTTACTGCTCTCTGTAAGCCGCTAAAACGAGGTGCGTCAGCTCCTGCTGGATCTCCTTAGTCGCCGGGTAAACGGTATTATACCAGCGCCCGTCCTTTCCCTGATGCCGGGGCATGCTCACGAATAGCCCGTTCTGGCCGTCCATAATGCGCAAACCCTTGACTATCAGTCCGCCTAAAGAAATATCCACAAAAGCCTTCAGTTTTGATTCGCCTTCAAGTTTGTAAATCCGGCTGATCTGGAGTCTCTCTGCCTGGCTCATCTTTATCACCTCCTCCTGCCGTAATAGACGCAGGAAGAGGCAAATTCTCACGCAATTATTTCAATACACGCTATCAACGTGTATCTCATAACGGCTCATCTTGTCCAGCAATTCATTGCAATCTGTAACGTCAATCTCTTTATAAAAACCCTTGGTCTGGTTATAATTGATTCCCCTGACTATGATGGTGGTGTTGACCATGGTTTTATTGCCGCCGAAGATAATCAGGCGGATAGCCACGGAGTTACAATCCTTGCCCGAGAGATTTTCTATTTCTCCGTTTACCTTTAATTGTTTTTCGCTCTTGCCTCTTAAAAACCGGATATGGTAAAAATTGAATTTGATCATCGGGCTTCTATAGCATCGGAGAAGTATTCAACTATGAGGCGGCTATTTAATCCTTTTTTGATAAGCCGCGTAAGCCTTTTTTATATCGGCAAGCGAATCTGCGCCGAATTTTTCCAGGAAGGCATCTGCCAGGACATAAGCCAGGCCTGCTTCGGCGATAACCCCGGCAGCCTCGACAACGCAAATATCCGCGCGCTCTACCGCCGCCTTTGCGGATTTGCCGGTCTTGACATCCACCGAATCCAGAGGCTTAAGAAGCGTACAGATGGGCTTCATGCAGACGCGCACAACTATATCCTGGCCGTTGGATATGCCGCCTTCAAGCCCGCCGGCATTATTGGTTGTGCGGAAATAGCCTTTAGCCCGGGAATGATAAATAGCGTCGTGGGATTCCGAGCCGAACCTATCGGCATAGCCGAAGCCTAAGCCGAATTCCACTGCCTTGATACCCGGGATAGAGGTCACGGATTGGGCGATGCGGCTATCCAGCCTGCGGTCTGAATGAACATAAGTGCCAAGGCCCGCAGGCACGCCTTTTGCGATAACTTCAAAAACCCCTCCCAGCGTATCTTTTTTTGCCATTGCTTCATAAACTTTTTCGCGCATGCCCTGGTAATCAGATTCTCCGCCGATGGATAAGACGCGGCTGAATACCTTGATCTTAAACTCATCCAGAAGAATCTTGCATATCACGCCTATCCCGACCCGGACGGCAGTTTCCCTGGCTGAAGCGCGTTCTAGAACATTGCGGATATCGTCAAAACCGTATTTTAAAAATCCGGCTAAATCCGCATGCCCCGGACGCGGACAGCTGACCTTGTGCAGTTTTTCAATACTAGAATCCCTGTTTTCTATCAGCAGGGAGATGGGGCTGGCCAGGGTGATCCCCTTTTTCAGGCCGGAGAGTATCTGGGCGGTATCCGGCTCTATCTGCATGCGCTTTCCTCTGCCTAATCCGGATTGCCGGCGCTTGAGTTCCTGGTTGATCCTGGATGCATCCACTTTTAATCCTGCCGGCATGCCTTCCAGTATTGCTACCAGCGCTTTCCCGTGCGATTCGCCTGCGGTTAAGTATCTTAACATGATTCCTCCTATTTGTATTTTATTGCCATAAGCCCCTCTTATCCTGCCGCGC
>JAQTNM010000149.1 GCA_028713875.1 Candidatus Omnitrophota bacterium
AAGGGCAATTGCAGATGCCGTTAAAAAGGAAGATTTTGATATCCTTAAAGATGACGTCGCAAGAAGGATTGCCCGGTCAATATTTGTAATAAGGGAACTAAAGGCGGATTTTGCGGAGCTGTCCGATGATGATATGTTTCTGCAGGAAATGTTAGGAAAGACAAAAATACCCGGAGCAGAAATACTCAAGGTCTCTTCCCCTGTTATTTTTGGCCAAATCGATGGTTTAGTATGTGGTCATAGCGAGAATTTTTCTATTCCTGTCAGCTCGCCTCTTGGCTCTGATATAAAGGCAGAAGCTCGGGCAAGGCATGATTATGAGTGGGTAGTCAAGAACAACCTGAGATTGATAGAATTGACCGCTTTGCGCAAGCGCTTGGAGGTAAAGAATAATGAATTGTTGTTTTTTGCTGATGCCGCAGATGAAAAAGAATGGCAAGCCATCCGCAATGAGCTCAAGCGTATCCGCTTAAGCCTTATCCGCAGGTTCCCGCCGGGAGCTGCGGAGTTTGTTGAAGGAAGCGATTTACTGATACAGGCCAAGGGGAAATTGCTGGAAGCAGCGGGGTTTATTGAAGAAAATAATGAGCCGGCAGCAAATGCGCTGTTGGTTTCGGCAGCCCAGGATTTCTACAAGCGCTGGCTTATGCTGATGAATGCCGGCCAGTCTGTCTATGAGGAAGAAGATAATATAGGTTTTAATGAGGAGAAAGGCGCGTTCTACTTCAGGCGCGGCATAAGAACTAACCAAATAATCGGCAAGGGAAAATCTGAAGTGTATAGAAGCGTCAAGCCAGTTTATTTCAAGCTGTTATGGAACATAAGAAGCTCCCTCAAGGAAACATTGAGGTCAAATATCTCTAATTTGGAAGAGTTGAGGAAGATCTATAAAACCATATGGGAGATTACGGTTTATCTGGATGGGGAAATTGCCAAACTGAGCGAAGCTGATAAGCGCAGGGGAAAACAGCCGGTTATTCCTTCAGAAGAAAGCCGGCAGATAAAAGAAAGCCTGGCTGTGTGCCTGGAGTGGTTCAAGAATAAAAAGGCTGGTTTCAGCAAGATAACCAGAGATGCGGGTTTGCAGCCGGCAAGCGAACTTTTTGAGGCAGGAGAGTTCAGGTATTGCCGGCAGATCCTGGGGGCTGCGCTGGTATATATACAGTTGAGGGGACAGGATATTGCGGGTATTCTAAAAGGAGTGCTCCGGCAGCTGGGTCTGGTGCAAGACTATATTAACGCCCAAAGAAATAGCAAATTCCTCCACCGTTTGAATGATATCCTGGAAGTATTAAATAAAGACAATGATAATATGCTCCAGGCCTACGGCATGGTCATGGGCATGCTGAAAAAAGGGGATTTCCAGCGTTATTATTCTGACCCGGAATTCTGGCATTTTAAGCAATTCCTCGGTTATGCCGGAGAGCTTCTAAACGGCAAACACGCGGGAGATAAAGAAGAAAATCGTAAACATTCTAAGGAAATATTATTGGGTTTAAAGCAGCAGGTTGAGGATGCGCAATATTTAAACCAGCTGCATTATAAATTCTGGAATCTGCAGGTATTCAGGCACCTGGCCAGGAAACCGCTCTCTGAGCCGGAAGGGTTTGTGGATGTTTTTGAAAAGTTCCTTAAAAAAGCTAACCTGGTCCGCGGCGCTCCGCCGGGGCGCTCGAGGATTTTAAGAGACAAATTCAACCGCCTTTTATCCATCCACCAGACCATCCCCGACCCCAAGCATAAATATCAACGTTTGATCAACCCCGTTTTTAAAGCCGCTACTTACCTTATTATACTGAAAGAGATCTATCATTTTTCAGCTATCGCAAGATATGTTAAAAAAGAATTGCCCACTGCAGTAATGCTCCTGGGTCAATTCGCAGCCAATGAAAAAACCAATTATTGGCAGCTTTCTCGCGGAGAGGATGGAGGACGGGCGCAGCTGTTCCATGCCGTAGTTTCCGACTTGGGACTGCCAGCGGAAGATTTCCATCTTCTTTTTGCCCCGGGCATCAAGCAGCCGGAGAATTGCAGCTCGCCGGTGAAAAATAAAATACTCGCAGCCGATATAGTTAATTCTATCCAAATAGCCTTGGATTCGCCTACCTATAATAATTTAAAGGAAGCGCTTTTAAAAATCGATGCCATTATTAATGAGGAAGACTCAATTTTAGCGATACCAGAATTAATCTCCAGTCTTGCAGCTGCTTCGCAATACATTGCTTTTGACGAAATTGGAAGAGGAAGAGAAAACTTTATTTCCGCTCTTATTAAAGTTGGAAGTGATTCATCGGAAGTCGAAGTAATTTTAGCCAAGCTTCTTACAGGCGACCCCAGCGAATACATACGAAGTGCAGCAGCCAGGGCGCTGGCTTATGGTTTAACTATACCATATGCGCCTGCAACAGTAGAAGCACTCAGAAAAGGCATCCAAGACATTTATTCGTATATTACCGTTCCCTGCGAGAAGGCATTAGCAAAGCATGCAAGATCTGCCAGCTCGCCGGTTGTCGCGGATGGGATAGAAATAAAAGAAATGGGCAGGGATTACCCTAATAATAATGAGATCTATCAGCAGATCAGCAGAATTAACCGTCTTGTAGGAATGTCTTGGTATGGCCCTTATGTTAATTTGTGGTTAGGGGATGGTCAGGCAAAAAAGTATCTGGCTTTGAAAGACGGGATAGTTGCAGGCTATTCTATTCTCGGGGTCTGGCCTCGTTATGTTTCTGATATCCTTCCCTGGAACTCAACATCTATTGCTAAGGCATACAATGCTTTTAAGGCCAAGGTGATTTCCGGACTTAGCGCTTATTCAGACTCTATATGGTACGGCCGCATACTGAACCTTTTGTTCGGGTTTTCCGCAATCGCTAAGAATCAGGTCTGCATGTATCTTATAGCAGTGATGCCTTCAGAACAATCAAAGGGCATAGGCACAGCTCTTTTAAAGAGGATGTTCGATTACGTTGTTTCGAACAGGATCGTGCGCACAACCACCAACAGCAGCAATAAGAATGCGATCAGGTCTCTTAAGAAATTAATGCAGCTGTATCCCCTTAAGGGCCGCTTTATCCCCGTGGGGCAGGGGGAGGTCAAGGTGGAATTTTTATTGGATCAAAACAAAATACCCCCCATCGTTAATTCATCAGAAGATAAACAGCCCGGTTCGCCGAGCGCAAGCTCTTCTTTGGTTCCAGATCAAACGATAATGTTGCTGGTTATCTTAATGCCCATTATCCATGAACTATCTCATATTGTAACTGCAAAAGTCGTGGGGCTTCATCCCAAAATCAGGATAATCTTTGGAAACGACCTGAGCAAATATATGGATTCAACCGAAACGGCACTCCTGAGGTATAGCGGCACCCAGAGGCTTTATTTTCAGGTTTACTTTTCCGAAAAGGAAGTAGATATCCGCAAGGAGACACTTTTCCGCCTCGCAGGAGTAGTGACGGATTTGGCGCTGATAGTCATTTCCGGCGTATTCCTTCTTAGTGCCCTATCCGCGGCAAGGACTATGTTTTTCGTTACTGCTATTGTCAACATGGCGCTTAATTTTTCTTCCCATAATGCCGAACACAAAGCCTTCTGCTCGGACGCCGTATTTCTTAAGAAGTTTGGCAGCTTACGCAGCAATGCCAGTTCGCCGGTGGAAAGCAAGAAAAATGAAACGATATTTACAGGCCGCTATGTTTTGGCTCCTTCTATATTAAATGTCCCTTCCGAATTGAGGTTAAATAAGGCGATAGAGGCCTTGAAAATAGGCCGGGGGAAGAGCATCCCCGTTATCGTGCATTTTGACGTTATAGACAGCAATAATGGCAGCGGATCTAAGATAGTGCAGCCAGGAGCAAAGGATACTATGGAAGAACTGAATCCGCATCTATTAGGCCGGATTATAGAGGAGGCTCCTGAAGGAATTTTAGTGGATGTCCACCAAATGGTGATGGAGCCATCAGTTAGTTTTATTGACACTTATATTAAGCAGGGCGCGGGGATCATCACCCTGCATTGGGAGGCATTTGAGGATAAGGAAGTGCTGCTTGAGCGGCTGCGGTTAATAAAAGAAGCAGGCAGGATTG
>JAQTNM010000150.1 GCA_028713875.1 Candidatus Omnitrophota bacterium
GGGCCGATAAAAGCAAAAGCTGCCCGATGATAAAAATACTGCCCAGTAAAAGGACCTCTCCCAATAATGTTGTCCTGTTCAGCCTCTTGGCATAATCCCTGTCCAGGAGCTGATAAACGAATAACCCGCAGAGGAATACGGAGAAAGAATAGATCAGGAATAGAAGTAATTGTATATGGTTCATCTTATGCCTTCGTCGCCTTAATGCACGTATACAAAGCTAAAGAATGGTGCGCGCCCGGGGGAATAGTTTTTATCCGGCTTATTTTCAGTGCCGAGGAAACCGCCTTGATGATACGCGAAGAATCGTTGATATGGCACTCTCCCGCCCTGCCAAACCCTATCAGGCGAAAGCACCACTGCATAAACAGGTTGACCATGGGAAACCCCGCGATACATTGCCCTCCGGGCTTCAGGATCCTTTTGACCTCGGATACCGCGGACGCCAGATCACGCATATGCTCAAAAATAGAGAACATCATGATCGCGTCAAAGGAATCATCCGGAAAATCAGTCTTACAAATATCCATTTCCTTAAATACCGCTTTTCCTCCAAGATGCTCAAGGTATGCGGGGATTTTTGCCAGTTGCGTATCGATACCTACGTAGTGCGAACAGGCATCCAGCAGGGCCGGCGCCAATATTCCGCTCCCGCACCCCACATCCAGGACGTTTTCAACCGGATAGCTGAGAAGCGCAAGGCCCGTGTCTATCCTTTGGCGGTAAAACCAGCCCACAAAAGGCTTGTAATAATACCCCAGAGGGTCCTCGCTGTTAGCAGGCGCAAGCGCGCCTATCGGAGGAAGTTTAAGGTGCAATTTATCGGGCATTTTTCTGAATAGACCTTATTAAACCGCAGATCTTTTTTACATCCTTCATATCCAAAGTAGCGTATATAGGCAAGCAGAGGATCCTCTCTGCGACTTTATCGGTATCCGGAAGCTCTGCCGACCTTGCAAACCCTGAAGAGCTGTAGCATTCATAACGGTGCGCGGGCGGATAAAAATATTTCCTGGTGATGACATTCTGCTTTTTTAACGCGGCATGAAGCTGGTCGCGGGTAAGGCCGAACTCCTCAGGCAGGACTTCGACGGTCATATACTGGTTATTGACCTTTGAACCCGGGCGCGATTTCTGAAATTTAAGCCCGGGTACGCAGGAAAGCATCTGCCTGTAGCAGCCGGATAACGCCTGTAATTTTTTAAGCACCGGGCCGATCCTGTCCAATGAAAGCAATCCAAATGCTGCGTGTATCTCGGAGAGCTTTCCGTTCAGGCCTATTCCGGGCACCGAGTCCTCGCTGTGGATTCCGAAATTGATCAGTTCCTTTAACCTGAGGTATATCTCTCTGTTATTCGTGGTAACCGCCCCCCCCTCTATGGTGCTGAAAAGTTTTGTAGCGTGAAAACTGAATACCTCCGCGTCTCCGAAGCCGCCTATGATCTTATCTTTATACCGGCAGAAGAATGCATGCGCAGAATCATAGATGACCGGGATCCCGTGTTTTTTCCCCAAAGCGCCGAGTGCTTCGATATCGCAGGGGTTTCCGAACACATTGACGCCCAAGATGCAGGATACGTCTTTTCTTAGCTTTTTTTCTGCTTCATCGGCATCAAGGGTGTAATCATCGGGGTCTATATCGCAGAACAGCGGCTCAAGGCCTGCCATCACTACCGCGTGCACGGTTGCAGGAAAAGTAAATGCCGTAGTTATCACCCTCCCTTTAAGGCCGAGCGCCCGTAAGAGCAGGAAGAGGCCCATAGTGCCGTTGCAGCACAATACCACATGTTTTACCCCCAGAGCTTCCCTTAAGCCTTCCTCTAACTGATTGTGAAGTTCGCCGAAATTAGTCACCTGGCGCCTTTTAAGGGCCTTCCTTATCAAGGGAGACAATTCTCCGATGGAAGGCAGGTTAGGCCTGGTTACAAATACTTCCTGCGCAAAGCAGTCTTTAGTCTTCATTCTCATATGGTTGTGTAATCCCTGTAAATATCCCTGAAATCCTTTGTATTAAAACTGTCACCCTGTATGAGGCGCTCTACCCGCAGCCCCATATCGATGCATTCGTCGACGTTCGTGTAGGAAAACAACCCCTGACGCCCTATCGTTATGATATTGCCCAGTCCTTCAAGATACCCAAGCACGCTCTCCAGATGGCGCATATAATATTTTTTGAAAACGGGATATACGGTATCCACCCGCCTTGCCATCACTTCTTTAACGTTCTCCCTTTTTAAGATTTTTTTCTTTTCAAGGAATGATATGCATTTTTCAAAAAGCGCGTTATCGGACATTTTCCAGGTATGATCGTTCTTATAGCATGTTATCTCCAGGCAGAGGACCCCGTCCCTGTCATGGTAAGGTTCGTGGGTAAAGTTGCTTATTTCATACATCCGGTTAAATATCAGGTCGCGGTTGTCCTTTTCGTTAAAATATATCCAGGGGTGTTCCGTCACCCTTTTTATGTTAAGGAATAGATACAAAAAGACGGTCCCGCGGTAAAGAAAGAACGGCTTATCCGCGGCGATCTTATCGGAGCCCGGGGCATCAAGCAAAGCAATGAACTGGTCCAGGGGGATCGTGTTTATCAGCAGGTCGCACTCGACGGCGTTTTTTCGGCCATTGGACTCATAATGCACGATATTGCCTCTTAAGCCCCCGTATATTATTTTTTCTATCTTTGAACCCAGCTCTATGCGGCCGCCCCGGCCCTTTATATATTCGGCAAATTTGTCCGGTATTGCGCCTATTCCGCCTGAAGGATAATAACTGCGGGTGAATTTCGGGTCTTCGGAATGTTTTTTCCCCGTCCTGACCCCGAAGATCGCCCGTAAGGCTAATGCCATAAAGCTTGGGTCAGGAAGCCTTTTACGGGCGATGACCGCGTCCAATTCTGAGGCGGGCACTCCCCAGACTTTTTTGACATAGTGGCCAAAGTAGATATCAAAAAGGTACCTTCCGAAACGGTTCGTGACCCAATCCTCGAAAGAATCGTCGCTGATGTTTTTAGAGACCTTCAGGCGCATCCGCGCGTAAACGTAATAGACGAAACATTTAAAAGCAACAAGCAGGTTTATTTTTTTTAATGATTCGAAAATGTTTATCGGGTAATCCACGATTTTATCGTGGAAGAGGATCTTAGCGGGGCGTGAGCGCATGCGTTTCAACGGGATACCCAGATCCTTCTCGATAAAACTTACCATCCAGGGGATGCGGGTATGGAGGTTATGAGGTCCATAATCAAGCGAGTAATCGTTGTGCAGGAATGAAGCAGCAAGGCCTCCCGAAAAATCACTTTTCTCGATCACCGTGCAATCAAAGCCCTTCCTGGATACCGCGTATGCGGCTGCCAAGCCGCTTACCCCGGAACCGAGCACCACAACTCTTTTTTTATGGTTATCGTGGGTCATTTTTACCACTTTACTTCCGTCAATTCTGACGGAAGGTCATAGGTTGAATATTTTTTCCTGGGCTTCCGGTCAAAGTTGACCATACTGTCGGCATACTCGCGGGCAGAAATAAAAACAATATCCCCTTCCCGTCTCTGTATCACCCAATCTATGTTGTGCTTTTTAAGATCAGAGACCACCGCCTCCGGAGTCTTATACGAATCCCATTTTACGGCAGCATTGATCCAGGGGGAAACCATCGGCCTATCCGGCAAAAGAAATAAAGGGAAATATGAATTCCCATCCCAGGCTGAATTACCGATTATATCATCGTTTTTCTGCAGGGAAGCCCTGATCCTTGCTATGTCAGGGCAAACCTTGGCAACGGCATAATCCGTATCTATCCTGTTCAAAAGCGTATCTGCATTTTCTTTAAAAGAAGGCCTCACGAAATGGCCGCCGCTGTCAAAGATAACCTTCTATCCTTCGTTGAAGCCTCCCCTAAAGGCCACAAAACGCATCAACGCTCCGATCACGTACCTGTTTTTTACGCCCAGGCTTGAGGCCATAAATTGGATTGAGGCTATAGCGGTGAATGCCATAACCCCTATCGGAAAACGGTAGTAACGCGGCTCCCAATGAC
>JAQTNM010000151.1 GCA_028713875.1 Candidatus Omnitrophota bacterium
GAAGGCAAGATCTTTACGGACGGGATAAAAAACCCTAAAATTATTTTTGTGCTGAATCATGCGGGCTTTTCGCAGGTTTTTATGCTGAAGGGACAAAAGTTACCCCAGTCATTCATCCTTTTCCTTAAGAAGTCGGTTGAATTGCCCGCTTATTTCCACATTTATGAAGCAGATTCCCGCCTTCCCGAAGCTCTTAAAGAAGCGGGGCTTGATGTCAAAGTGCGCGAAAGGCAGCAGCTGCGGTTCTTGTCAGATAAGCCGGTGAGAGCAGGTGCCCTTCCGAAAGGATATAAGGCTTATGATTGCAATGAGGTCGGTTTTGAAAAATTAGGTGTTTTTGGCCTCGGCCTTGATAAGAAGTTCTGGTCTTCCGCCTCCGATTTTATCAATAACGCTTACGGGAAATGCATACTTGGGCCGGATAGGACTCCGGTTTCCATATGTTACAGCGCCTGTATCAGCTGCGGCATATCAGAGATCGACATTCTGACCCTTCCGGAATACCGGGGAAAAGGGCTTGCAAGGATCGCCGCCCAACTTTTTATAAACGAATCCATTGCAAAAGGTTTGCAGCCGAACTGGGATTGTTTTTCGGATAATGCCGCATCCTTACGTATCGCGCGGAGCTTTGGCTTTATCCCGCTGAAGACTTACCGGTTTTTATCGGTATCCAATAAAACCAAACAGGGGGCTGGGTATGCGTCTTGAGATGCTTAAGGTTTACAGGTCTCCGGGTGAGGGCGGCAAGCTTACCCTTATGAAAAAAGGCCGTCTTATAGAATCCGGCAGGGTAATAGAAGGGGTCCTGAAGGGCTCGGGCAATGAATTCAGGATAAAAGAGGGAATACCAGACTTTACGTGGCCGAAAAAATTAAGCCGCATCGACGAGAAAACAAGGAAAGATTATGACCTGCTGGCCGATGAATACCATAAATTCGCGTCTATCCCGTTTGAAACCTATTATTCGGATGAATCAAAGATAAGAGAAAGGATGGTCGACCAGCTTAATATCAAGCCGGGTGGTTTAGCCCTTGAGATAGGCTGCGGGGACGGAAGAAGCTCGGAGCATATCGTCAAAAGGCTGGGTAAGAAAGGGAAATTATGCCTCCAGGAACTTTCTCCGGCATTTCTGAAAAAAGCCGTAAAGCGCCTGGAAAAATACCATCGGAATGTAGAATTTTCCGTTGCAAACGGCTGTTATCTTTCCTTCCCGGATAAGCTCTTCGATGCCGCTCATCATTTCGGAGGATTAAATACATTTTCTGATATCAAGAGATGCCTGTCTGAACTGGCCCGGGTAGTAAAGACCGGAGGTAAGGTAGTCGTGGGAGACGAGAGCATGGCTCCCTGGCTGCGTGATTGTCAGTTCGGCAGGATAATGATGAATTCCAACCCTTTGTTAAAATGCGGTATACCTCTCGCCGATATCCCCCTTTGCGCCAGGGACGTGAAGCTTGAGTGGATAATGATGGGCGCTTTCTATGTAATAGAGTTCACCGTAGGGGAAGCCGAACCGGTCGGTAACTACCATATACCCATACCCAGTAATCGGGGAGGGACGCATTGGTCCAGGTATTACGGATATGACAAGAAAATTTAACTGGGAAAAAAAAGGGTTGATCTTCTGCGCAAAATACGAGTCGGAATGGTCCAAGACGCATTCGGCATTGCCTACCCCTGTCCTTCTTTCTCCCGAGCGGTTAAGGATATTTTACGCCACAAGGGACATTGAGCAGAAAAGCAGGATATCCTATATCGATGTGGACCCGGTTGACCCTGCGCGCGTTCTGTACGTGCACGATAAGCCGGTGCTTGATATCGGGGAATTAGGCGCTTTTGACGACCGGGGGCTTACCTCTTCGTTTGTGCTTGGATCGGGAGGCGAGTTCCATTTTTATTATAACGGATATAACATAGGTTCCCCGGCGCGGTACAGGATAGCCATAGGTAAAGCAGTCAGCCTGGATCGCTGCAATACATTCCGTAAAGCTCACCAAGGCCCGGTGATGGATAGGTCCATAGCCGACCCTTGCGGGTGCGCGACGCCTTTTATAATCTTTGAAAAAGGGATTTTTCGGATGTGGTACACCTCATTTTATAAATGGGAATGGATAAAAGGGGAAGCAGAGCCTTTTTACCGGATATCGTATGCGGAATCAAGAGATGGCCTCTCCTGGGACCCTAAAGCTGTATGCATAGATGCCTCAGGTGATGAAGGTGGGATCGTGAGGCCCACCGTCGTAAAATCCGACCGTTATTATATGTGGTATTCCGTACGCAAGAAGACCGGATACAGGGACCAATTTAACGCAACATACAGAATAGGTTTTGCAGTATCTGATGATGGCTTGGCTTGGGAACGCCGAGACAGCGAATCCGGAGTGGCTCCTTCTGCGGATGGCTGGGATTCAGAGATGACGGCATACCCGTTTGTCCTTAAAATGAACGAAAAGCTGCTGATGTTTTATAACGGTAATGGTTTTGGGAAGAGCGGTTTCGGGTACGCCGAATCACCGATTTGATCCCCGGTGGGAAATCCCCGGGTTTTAACCCGGGGAAGAACGGGGATTTCTTAGGGGGGGGAAGCCCCGGACTTTGGTCCGGGGGGCTTCACTATGAACTATATACAGATAGGCTTATTTTTAGTTTACGCAGCTTCGACATTCATATGCGGCCTTGGCATATACGCGCTGATCGCAGGCAATAAAAAAGACCATATAAACGGTTCCGTGTTGATCGGTGAAATATTTTTGTTTGGAAGCATTTTTATCGTAGGAGAACTGCTGCTATTGTCTTTCGCAGGGTTATTCAATGGAGTATTTTTATGGCCCGCAGTCTGCTTTAATTTTTTATTCCTTTTTAGCGGCAGGGCGCGGCGGTTGTTTTCCGGGATAAAAATGCGTTTTGACCTGCCAATACTGCTGTTTGGGCTTTTGCTTGCGGTCTTTATTTTCCGCAATATTTATTTTAATGTCGATATAGATTCTCTTTTCCATTACCTGACGACCCAAAGGAATTGGCTATCAAGCGGCACCAGCTTTTTTGGAGGGCCTGCAAGCAATTCGCTTACTTTTGTGCCGCAATTCGATATTTTGCCTTCCGCGCTGGGGCTGAGTATTTTCCCGCAAGAAACGCTTTTCCCGCAGCTGGTCAATCTTTTCTGGCGGTTGATCTGCCTTGTCCTTGTGTTCGGATATACCAGTTACCGGTTTAACGGTTTTTACGGGCTTTCGGCGGCAGCGCTGGTGGCTTTGAATGACCATTTTTTCTTCTCAGGAGAGAACCGCTGGGTATTGATCAACGGAGCGGTGATAGCATTCCTGTTTGCGGCCGCTTATAATTTCTGGGAAGGCAGGCACAGCGCCTTCAGGCTTATGCTCGCGTTCATATTCATTTTTCAGGTTATAGGTAATAAATTGCAGGCAGCCTACATATTCCTTTTCTTTATCGGCATAGGGCTTGTAGTCCAGCAGGACCTCAGAGAAAAATTAAAGCAGATCCCTTCCGATAAAAAATGGCTTCTTGTATCCGCGGTTTCTATATTTTTTGTATCGCTCTGGTATATAAAGAACCTTATCATGACAGGGAACCCCGTTTTCCCCGTATTGGCAGGGGCCTTTAAGACGTTCGGGTTCACTCATGAGCAGGGAGAAGCGATCCAAAAGTGGACGAGCGGGGTCAGCCCGGCGCTCCTCATAAAGTATATGGCGTATTTTTTTATCTGGCCCGGCATAAACGCAGCAAAAATAGTAATAATAACCGTGTGCTTCCTGCCGCTTTTTTTGTTTTTCCAAAAAAACAAAGAGCAGGGCCGGATGGAGGAATTGTATTTTTGGCTCTGCCTTTCTATCTTGGCGGTCGCGGGCACTGCTTTAGCCTGTCATTGGGAGCCGCGTTACTACCGTTTTCCGATAGGGGTTATGGCATTCACCGCTATAGCCTCAATCCAATTTATGGCCTCAAGCCTGGGCGTAAAAAACAGGTACGTGATCGGAGCGTTGATGCTTTTTGTGGCCTTTAGG
>JAQTNM010000152.1 GCA_028713875.1 Candidatus Omnitrophota bacterium
GGAACAGTCATCGCAGATACGCCGGAAGTTGTCCAGGGCATAGGTGCCAGAATGAATAGTTTATTGCTGACATCGCCCATTAAAGTAATTATTGAGAAGCTTGAAACTGCCGGTTGCCGGGTAATATTTAAAAACGCGCTTATTGATCAGCCCCGGGGGGCCAAGGAAGCGATAAAGGCAGGATATAAGGCCATCGCCGTTACTGTAAGCGGAGATTCGGCCGGGGATTTAAAGGCATTGCGTTTATTAGAGAAAGAAAACGGCGTTAGGGTAATTTCATTGGCGGTATGCACGACCGGTATAGCTAAAGATAAGATCGCTTTAATACGTGATTACGCTGACCTGGTATGGAGCTGCGCTTCTTCTGATGTGCGCCAGATGATCGGGCCTTTGGCTAAATGTCAGCTTTCCAAGCAGATACCTGTCTTTGTTTTGACAAAAAACGGAGTTGATTTTGTTTCTGCCTATGCGGATGAAAGTGAGCTCATTAAAAGCCTGGATGCAAAAAAACAATACCTTTTTTCAAATAAGCTTAACGGACAGCGCGTTAAGTTGGGAAGTTTTAAGGCGTTTATCAGCGAATCTAAGCTGCCGGTTAATACCCGGAATATGCCTCGCTTTGAAGATAAAAGCGAATATGCGCCTGTGTAGATAGAGAGTTCTTTAGGGGGACACTTATATGGAAAAAACAGGCAATAAGAAAGAAACCGCCGGTTATCCTAAAGAGGTGATCGATCTTTTGAATGATCCTAAGTTTTTCGGCAGAATGAACGATCCCACAAGCTCGGCATATTTAAAAGGCCCCTGCGGGGATTCCATGGAGTTTTATTTGGTGATAGAAGATAAGAGGATTACCGGTATCAAATACTATACAGATGGATGCGGTGCTACCAAGGCATGCGCTGCAATGGTTGCGCATTTAGCTTATGGTAAGACTATCAATGGGGCATTGGATATTTCAGCGAGCGAGGTTATTAAACAATTAAAAGGCCTTCCGGAAGACCATCTGCATTGTTCGTTACTTTCTGTAAGCACTCTATATAGGGCGATCGCAGATTATCTATTACATAGATAGAAAGGCAATATGTTGCACAACGTTGACGAGAAAGGATTGATTGCGCAGATAAAATAATTTATTGGCGATAAACAATAATGAAACCCGTGTTTAAATATATTTATGGTCCGGTGCCTTCTTGGAGGCTGGGGAGTTCTTTGGGCGTAGATTTACTCTCGCAGGCAGAAAAGATCTGTAATTTTGATTGCGTTTATTGCCAGCTTGGCGCAACTAATAGGCACACCGTTGAAAGAAAGATTTATGTGCCGGTTAAAAAAGTTATCGAGGTATTAGAAGCGCTGCCTGATACGGGTTCAGATTATATTACTTTTTCCGGCAGGGGAGAGCCCACCCTGGCGGCCAATTTAGGTGAAGCGATAAAGGCACTAAAGTTAATCCGCAAAGAGCCAATCGCGGTTTTAACTAACGGTTCTTTAATGGGGCTGGATGCAGTAAGAAAAGAGCTCATTTTGGCAGATTTTGTTATTGTTAAGCTGGATGCCTGTTCCCCGGAGTCTTTGCAGGGAATTAACAGGCCTGCCAAAGAGATAAAATTAGGCGGAATTGTAGATGGTATAAAAAAATTCAGGGAAAGTTACCGGGGAAAATTAGCCTTACAGATAATGTTTATTGAAAGCAATGGACAGGATATTACTCAATATATCTATCTGGCAAATTACATTAAACCGGATGAAGTCCAGATTAATACGCCGTTAAGGCCTTGCAATGTTAAACCATTGGCA
Source organism: Candidatus Omnitrophota bacterium (assembly GCA_028713875.1). Taxonomy (GTDB): domain Bacteria; phylum Omnitrophota; class Gorgyraeia; order Gygaellales; family Profunditerraquicolaceae; genus JAQTNM01. The sequence goes on from JAQTNM010000152.1 coordinate 1,798, forward strand.
AAGAAAGAGATCCTGAGGATAAGAGATTGCTTTGTCTCCGATTGCAATATAATTAATGTGGTTTCTGTTTATGACGAGAGGGCGTTTAAGGATATTGCGTCCATAAGCGATGAAGAAACATTAAAAAGGCGGGGCAAAAAGATTTAAAAGACAACGATGGAAAAAACCATTTATTATCATGATACGGATGCAATCGGGATCGTGTATTACAGTTCATATTTAAAGCTTCTGGAAGAAGGCAGGACCAATTTTCTTAAATCAAAAGGGGTATCTGTAAAGAACCTGCATGAACAAGGCAATTTTTTCGTCATTAAGGAATTAAAAGTTAAATATATAAGCCCTGCCCGGTTTGGGGATATTGTTGTATGCGAATCTACTATTAGTAAAATTACAGAGGCCCGGATTTTCTTCTCACAGAAAATATATGATAAACAAAATAACCGCATTTTGGTAGATGCAGAAAACATTTTAGTTATTGTCAATAAACGCCTTCAACCCATTATAGTCCCTGAGAGCGTTAGGTCGTTATTATTTGGAATACAGAATTTGTAAAGCCGCTGTCCATTTTATTAGATGGTAAAAGCGAAATGGAACCTTTAAAAATTAGAGAATACCCCGATGATATTTTAAGGAAAAGATGTATTTTAATAGAAGAGATTACCGATATAGAGGTAAAGCTCTTTGAAGAGATGCTATTTACTATGCGGCATTTTTCGGGGATTGGTTTAGCGGCTCCGCAGATTGGAATCGCGAAAAGTTTGATAGTGGCGGATATCGGAGAGGGCGCGGTCAGATTGGCTAATCCGGTAATTTTGAAAACAAGAGGTTCAGATAAGATGGAAGAGGGTTGTTTAAGCATTCCCGGCGCAGGTGTCGTTATAGAGCGGCCGGATGAAATTATTGTCAGCGGATTAAATGAAAAAGGCAAGGTTGTGGAATTAGAGGCCCGGGGGCTTTCAGCAAGAGTTTTACAGCATGAGATAGACCACTTAAGAGGAAAATTAATTATAGATTATTTAAATCTATTAGAAAAGTTTAAATTAAAACTGCACACAAGAAGGAGCAAAAAACAATATGCCAATTTATGAATATAAGTGCCGGGATTGCGGAAAAGTGAGTGAGTTTTTGATTGGCGTTACAAAAGAAAACCCTGAAATTAAATGCGGTTTTTGTAATAGCAAAAAATTAGATAAATTATTCTCCCAGAGTTTCGTGGCTACAAGCAATCGTATTATTGGTTCACAAGGCGGTAAAACCTGTTGCGGCAGAGCGGAAAGATGCGATACGCCGCCTTGCTCAGGTGGCGGGGTTTGCAAAAGATGATACTGCCGTAAAGATGAAATTAGTCACTAAAAATATCCATTACGCGGTTAAGTCGCTTCTTTATTTCGCTAAAGATCCCGCCAGAGTACTCTCTGTAAATGAGCTGGTAGAGAAATTGGATATGCGCAGAGCTTTTCTAAGAAAAATTCTGCAGGTTTTAAGTAAACATGGGATGCTAAGGTCTTTAAAAGGACATAACGGCGGTTTTATGTTAAATATTAAGCCGGACAAAATACGTGTTATAGATATAATAAATATTTTCCGGGATGAAGCAGATATCATGGGTTGCTTATTGGAGAAAGATATTTGCCCTCAGCCCGATAAATGCCTGTTAATGCGGGAAATGAAAGAAATTGAGCTTCAATTAAATAATGCATTAAGGCAGCTTACCATAGCGACATTACTCAAGAGCATCGGCAGGCAGGTTGGGAAAGATTGAATTTACCCAGAAAGGCGGGTTTTTAAATAATGCGGATAAAGGTAATTTTTGATAAGGGGGCTTTGGATAAAAATCTTCATACCGGCTGGGGCGTTTCATTCCTGATTGATGATAAAATTTTATTCGACACCGGTGAAAAAGGCCACTGGCTTATTGAGAATATGGATAATCTGGGGGTGGATGTGGCGGGGATTGAAGCAGTGGTAATTTCTCATGACCACTGGGATCATACGGGAGGCCTATGGGAAATACTGAAGGAAAAAAGAGGGCTTAAGGTATATTCCTGCCCCGGTTTTAGCAAAGAATTTAAAGAGAAGGCAAAGGAATTACAGGCACAATTAATTGAAGCTGCGAAGCTTACAGAGATTGCGCCAAATATCTTTATTACCGGAGAAATTCCCGGCGCCTATCACGGTAAATACATGCCTGAACAGGCAGTTGTATTA
>JAQTNM010000153.1 GCA_028713875.1 Candidatus Omnitrophota bacterium
ATACCTGGCCGGCCAGATCAACGGTACAACCGGTTACGAAGAAGCAGCTGCACAAGGGTTAGTGGCGGGGATAAATGCGGCGCTTAGGGCACAAAAGAGAGAGCCGCTGATTTTGGACCGTGCCTCAAGCTATATCGGCGTCTTGATCGACGATCTGACTACCAAGGGTACGAATGAGCCTTACCGTATGTTCACCTCCAGGGTTGAGTACCGTCTGGTTTTACGTGAAGATAACGCCGATCTGCGCTTAAGCAATATCGGCTATGGAGCAGGGCTGGTAACGAAAGAGGAATACAACTGCGTGCAAAAGAAAGCGCAGGACATCAAAAAAGGCAAGGAGTATTTAAAATCAAAACAACTCAAACCCAGCGTAAAGCTTAATGTTGCCCTGGCGGATTTAAAGGCCTCTCCGATAAAAAAGACAGTGACCCTGGAAGAGATATTGAAAAGGCCGCAGGTTAGCTGGGAGCAGTTAAGGAGCCTGGGCCATATCGGCTTTGACGTCTCCGATACTGTTGGCAGGCAAATCGAAATTGATGTAAAATATTGGGGGTTTATCCAGAGGCAGCTTTCGGAGGTGGAGCGCTTTAAGAATCTGGAGAAAATAAAATTGCCCCCGGGCCTGGATTACGGCAGCCTGTCGGGTTTATCCCGGGAGATACGCGAAAAATTGAATCAGTTCAAGCCTGTTAACCTGGGCCAGGCCTCGCGCATATCCGGCGTCACTCCGGCGGCAGTGTCAATGCTTCTGGTTTATTTAAGGAAGATAAATGGACAAAAACAGAAACTACAGTCAGCTTAAGAAAAATGCCTTGAGCCTGGGGATGGATCTGTTCGGGGTGGCGGATATCTCCGGGATTAAAAACGAATTTATGCTCTCTGCTAATCTAATAAGAAAGATCGACAAAGCCGTTGTGCTGGGGTTTGGGCTCTCCGGGGGTATTTTAGAGGAGATTGCGGATCATCCCACCAAATTATATTTTCATCATTACCGTACCTTAAACGCTTTTTTGGACCAGGCTGCTTTAAGGATGGCCAGGATCATGCAGGACAGGGGTTTTTTAGCTCTAAGCATACCCGCTTCCCAGATTCTAGACTGGCAGAACCAGAAAGCGCACCTTTCCCATAAAAAAATAGCTTATCTGGCAGGCTTAGGATGGATAGGCAGGAATAATCTGCTGGTGAATGAGAAGTGGGGGAGCCAGATGCGGCTGGTGACAATTCTGACTGATATGCCTTTAAAACCTGATAAGCCCCTGGAACAAAATTGCGGCGCCTGCCGGCTCTGCATAGCAACCTGCCCTGCCGGGGCTATCAAAAACAATCCGTCGGATTTTGACCACATCAAATGTTTTGAGAAATTAAAGGAATTCCAGAAGCAGAGGTTGGCGGACCAGTATATATGCGGGATATGCGTTAAAGCCTGCGCGGGGGCCAAAAATAAAAAAATAAAAGGGAGGGGGCATGTTTAGAGCAGCGTTGTTTAGCCTGGCGTTGATTTTTTCCTGGACTTGTGCGTCTATGGCCGGCAATAAGAACATTATTCAGATCAAAGGCTCGGATACCATGGTCAACCTGGGTCAGGCCTGGGCGGAAAAATACATGGAGATAAACCCGCAGGAGTTCGTGGCGGTCACCGGAGGCGGTTCAGGCACGGGCATATCCAGCTTGATCAGCGGCACCTGCGACATAGCAGAGACTTCGCGTTCGATGAAAAAAGAGGAAATAAAGCTTGCCGAAGACAGGGGTGTTGAGCCGCTTGAGCACACCGTAGCCCTTGACGGCATTGCCGTGGTAGTAAATCCGCGCAACCCCGTAGATAAGCTTACGCTGGAAGAGCTGCGCGGCATATTCATGGGTGCGATCAAGAATTGGAAAGAAGTCGGAGGCGAGGATAAAAAAATAGTTATATTGTCTCGGGAAGTAAATTCGGGTACGCACGTATTTTTTAAAGAGCACGTTTTGCGCCGGGGCAATGAGAAAGGGCCTGAAGAGTTTGCACCTAATGCCTTGCTTATGCCTTCAAGCCAGGCGATTGCCGATGAGGTGGCTCAGAACTCCAATTCCATAGGTTACTACGGCATGGGTTACATCAGCCCTAAGCAGAAACCGATTGCCGTGGCCAAGGATGAGAAATCCGGTTATGTTTCTCCAGACATTCAGAATGTGATAAGCGGCAAATACCCCATATCGCGGCCTTTATTCCTTTATACCAACGGCCAGGCTCAGGGTTTAGTCAGGAACTTTTTGGATTTTGTGCTTTCAAAAGAAGGACAGGAGATCGTCTTAGCTACCGATTTCGTGCCCATAAAAAAATAAGTGCCCAATGCGCAAGTTTAAAGAGTTCATTATCGCTAAATTGATCCTGGCCTGCGGCCTGGCTTCCATCCTCTTTGTTCTTCTTATCTTTTTATTCCTGCTTAAAGAGGGGTTTGCCGTATTTAAGACTGTCAGCCCGGCTAAATTTCTTTTTGGCAAAAGCTGGTACCCCATTTCAGAGCCAGCGCAATTAGGGATCCTGCCTTTGATTTTAGGCTCGCTCATGGTCACTCTTGGCGCTGCGGTTATATCCATCCCCATAGGTGTTGGCTGCGCGGTTTACATTGCGGAAGCAGCTCCGTTAAAGATAAAAGAAATATTAAAGGGCGGCATTGAATTGCTGGCTGCCATACCCAGCGTGGTTCTGGGTTTTATCGGCATGATCACGCTGGTGCCGCTGGTCAAGAACGTCTTCCATTTGCCTACCGGCTTAACTGCTTTATCCGGCTCTATCATGCTGGCATTTATGGCTATGCCCACCATTGTTTCCATCGCGGAAGATGCCCTTTACTCTGTGCCTAAAACATACAAGGAAGGCGCCCTGGCGCTGGGAGCTACCCATTGGCAGGCCATTTATCGGGTCATGCTGCCTGCAGCCTCATCAGGTATTTTAGCCGCGGTGATGCTGGGTATCGGACGGGTCATCGGTGAAACCATGGCTGTAATGATGATCACGGGTAATGCCGCAGTAATGCCCCATAGCCTGCTGCAGCCGGTGCGTACCCTTACCGCGACTATTGCCGCGGAAATGGGGGAGGCGGTAGTGGGCAGCCAGCATTATTTTGCATTGTTTGCTATCGGCATAGTCTTATTTGTAATAAGCTTTGTCATTAACGTAAGCGCGGACTTATTTTTGCACAGGAAGAGATAATGCGCAATCCTCAAAGGACGCAAAACATCGCATTTTTCTTTTTATTACTGGCTACTCTTTTGATCGTTGTGCCGGTGGGCCTTATCATTGTGATCATCGTCCAGAAAGGGCTACCTGCCATCAACTGGCAGTTTCTTACCGATATGCCGCGTCAGGGCATGCGCGCAGGCGGGATCTTTCCGGCGATAGTCGGCACCATATACCTGGTGGCCGGGGCGATCATCTTTGCTTTGCCCATAGGACTTTTAGCCGCAATATATTTAAGCGAATACGCAGGCGATAATTCTTCCACCCGGATTATCAAACTGGCCATAGTTAACCTGGCCGGGGTGCCTTCGGTAGTCTACGGCCTTTTCGGCCTGGCACTGTTCGTAGTATTTTTTAAATTCGGCGCATCCATACTTTCTGGATCATTAACACTGGGTATTATGATTTTACCGATAATTATTACTACATCCAGGGAGGCCTTGGAGAGCGTGCCTTACGCATTCCGGGAGGTTAGCCTGTCCTTGGGTGCGAGTAAATGGCAGACTATAAGGCATATAGTCCTGCCTAATGCCGTCCCCGGCATATTGACCGGGACTATTTTGGGCCTGGGCCGCGCTGCCGGAGAGACCGCGCCTATCTTGTTTACCGTAGCTGCTTTTTACCTGCCGCAGCTGCCCAAGTCAATTTTTGACCAGGCAATGGCCCTGCCGTATCACCTTTACGTTATATCTACTCAGGTGCCCAATGTTGATGAAAAGATAAGGTATGG
>JAQTNM010000154.1 GCA_028713875.1 Candidatus Omnitrophota bacterium
ATATAGGGCGGTATTTTGAAGAGAAGGATTTTAGGATTGCCAAGGCAAGCAGCAGGCTCCAGGAAGTCTTAATTGCATACCATCAATTAATATGATTATTTCAGTGGCAAGCGGAAAAGGCGGGACAGGGAAAACAACAGTTGCGGTTAACCTGGCTTTATCCATAGACAACGTGCAGTTCCTGGATTGCGATGTAGAAGAGCCCAACGCCCATATTTTCCTTAAGCCGGAAATCAAGAAACAGGAAAAAGCATTTATACCTGTTCCGGAAATTGAGGAATCCAAATGTGTATATTGCGGCAAATGCGCCCAGGTTTGTGTATATAATGCCATAGCGGTTCTTCCATCGCAAAATGGAAAAAAAGGCGCTACCTTGGTATTCGCGCAACTATGCCATGGCTGCGGTGCCTGCAGCGCTCTTTGCCCGGAAAAGGCAATAAAAGAAGTAAACAGAGAAATAGGTGTCGTGGAGTCAGGTAATTGCGGGGAAATAGAATTTGTCCACGGAAAACTCAATATCGGCGAAGCAATGTCTCCGCCTCTTATCCGGCAGGTCAAAGAGCATATTGATCTTGAAAAAACCGTCATCATTGATGCTCCTCCGGGTACATCCTGCCCTGTAGTCGCTTCAGTTAAGGGGAGTGATTTTTGCATATTAGTCACCGAGCCCACGCCCTTTGGTTTAAATGACCTGATTTTAGCGGTAGAGGTATTGAAAAAAATAAAGATACCTTTCGGGGTAGTAATCAACCGTTCGGATTTAGGAAATAATAAAACCGAGGAATACTGCAGGCAGGAAAATATTTCAGTATTAATGAGAATTCCGTTTAAGAAAGAAATTGCCATGGCTTATTCCCAGGGGGAGCCTATGGTTAAGGCATTCCCGGAGTATAAAAAAGATTTTCAGAAGATTTTTAATACAATCCAAAAATGGAGAATTTAGTTAAAGATTTTTTAAAGCAGAAAAGATTCGCTGTAGTCGGCTCATTCAGGAATGAGGCAAAATTCGCCTATAAAATTTTAGTTGATTTAATAAAAAAAGGCTATGAGGTTTTTCCTGTTAATCCGCATATGAGCGAAGTTGAGGGCAGGGTTTGTTATAAAACCATAAGCGATATTCCGCATAACGTGGACGTGGCTGATATCGTAACTCCGCCGTTGGTAACCGAAAGTATTTTAAAAGAATGCCTGCTAAAGGGCATAAAAAGAGTGTGGCTTCAGCCCGGGGCGGAAAGTCAAACCACTATAAAGTTTTGTTATGATAATAATATGAAGGTAATCCATGGTATTTGCGTGATGTTGGAATCGGCGAAAGAAAAGGAGAACCTATGAATAAAAAGGTGGATATACTTGTTGTCGGAGCTGGCCCCGCGGGAATGGTTAGTGCTGTAACAGCCAGGAGATATTATCCGGATAAAGATATTCTGGTAATAAAAAATGTTGCCAATGGCTGTATCCCCTGCGGTATCCCCTATATGTTTTATAGTTTAAAAAATCCCCAGGATAATATTTTAGGGGCAGACGGCCTGATAAAGAATAAGATCGAGGTGGCAGTTGACGAGGGGCTGAAAGTTGACAGAGAGAAAAAAAGCATAGTAACAAAAAAAGCCGATGAATATGTTTACGAGAAATTGATTTTAGCCACAGGCTCTTCTCCGGTTATCCCTAAGATCCCCGGCATTGATAAAAAAGGCGTATATCCCATATACAAGGATATGGATTATCTTAAGACCTGCATAGAAGAAATTAAAAATACAAAAAGCGTTTTAATAATCGGAGGGGGGTTTATAGGCGTAGAGTTCGCGGATGAGATTTCAAAGATACAGGGTATTAATGTGTATCTGGTGGAGGCCCTTCCCCGCCTTTTGGCAAATTCTTTTGATCAGGATTTTTCTTTTTCGGTCGAAGAAAAGCTTAAAAATAAAGGCGTTAAAATTATTCTTGGCACAAAAGTCGTAGAAATATCAGGTAAAGATAAAGTTGAAGAAGTCCGGCTTGAAAACGGAGAAAAGTTAAAGGTTGAAAGTATTATTTTGGGGATAGGCGCTCTTCCTGACACAAAGCTTGCGACCGATGCGGGCTTAGACTTAGGCAAGGGCAAGGGGATATGGGCAGATGAATATATGCGCACAACTGACCCTGATATCTTTGCAGTCGGGGATTGCGCGGGCAAGAGAGATTTTTATACGAGAAGAGACATCACGGTTATGCTTGCCTCAACCGCTACCGCTGAAGCAAGAGTCGCCGGTGCCAATCTTTACCAGCTAAAGGTTGTCCGCGAAAACAAAGGGACAATCGCGATTTATTCCACCTATGTGGATGGTTTGGTTTTGGGTTCAGCCGGGCTTACGGAAACAAGCGCCAAAAGAGAAGGATTTGAAATTATTGTAGGAAATACCGAAGGCGTAGATAAGCATCCGAAAGGCCTGCCCGGAGCAAATAAAATAAAGGTAAGGCTGATTTTTTCTAAAACCTCGGGAATACTTATGGGCGGACAGGTTTTTGGGGGTATATCGGCCGGCGAGATGATTAATATAATCGGCATGGCTATACAAAAAAGGGTTTCTATAACGGAGCTGGAAACATTACAGATGGCGACCCACCCGTATTTAACCAGCGCGCCTACTATATACCCGATCGTATTAGCCGCTCAGGATGCGTCAGGTAAAGTATAGAAGTTTGAGAGCGCATATGAAACAGATAGTTATAATCAGCGGGAAAGGCGGCACAGGTAAAACCGTAATTACGGGTGCATTTGCCGCTTTAGCAAAAAATAAAGTTATGGCGGATTGTGACGTGGATGCCGCGGACCTGCATCTATTATTGCAGCCAAAAATTAAAGAGCGCCATGATTTTAGGAGCGGTTTAAGCGCCTCAATTGACAAAAAAATCTGTCAGCAGTGCGGAAAATGTATCGCTGCCTGCAGATTTAGCGCTATAAGCGACAGCTTTGTCATTGACCATATTTCCTGCGAAGGATGTGGTTTTTGCAGCCATGTTTGCCCGGTTGGCGCCATAAAGATGGAAGAGAACCTCGCGGGAGAGTGGTTTATTTCCGAAACACGCTTTGGCCCTATGGTTCACGCCAAGCTTGGTATCGCCGAAGAGAATTCAGGCAAGCTTGTTTCTTTGGTAAGGAAGCGGGCAAAAGAACTGGCGGAGAAGAATAATTGCGATTTGGTTATTATTGACGGCGCCCCGGGCATAGGATGCCCTGTTATTGCCTCGCTTTCCGGCATTGATTGCGCGGTAGTGGTAACTGAGCCTACGTTATCCGGTTTGCATGATGCGTTAAGGGTTATAGAAGTAACCAGGCATTTTAAGGTCCCCTCGCGGCTGGTAATTAATAAATGTGATTTAAACCCGGATATGTCAAAGAAGATAGAAGAGCATTGCGCAAAAGACGGGATTTCATTAATCGGTAAAATCAGGTTTGATAAAACAGTGGTAGCAGCCATGGTAGAGGGCAAGACTATTATAGAATATAAAGATACTCCGGTTAAAGAGGAGATTCGCAGAATCTGGGAGAAATTACAGGGTTAAAATATGGATTTTATGGATAGGCGGGATATTCACGTATTAAAATATTTTTCATCGTTTGTGAGCGTCTCTAACGGGAAAGTAATCAATATTACCGAGCCAGCGCTTATGTTTTGTCCATTGGCAAAACATTTATATAAAGATTTTAGCGGTATACGAAACAATGATAAAAAAGCTATTAAAAGCGCTATAAAAAGTACTATTGAAGCAAAGATAAAGGATTATGGGTTTTTTACCGATAAGAGAAAAATTTCATGCACAGATGTTTCAATACCGTATGGCGCCTCAGAGATGCTTAGTTTCGCGTTAAGAAAAAAAGCGATTGATGCGGCAGTTGTCGTCTGCGAAGGGGCAGGAACAGTC
>JAQTNM010000155.1 GCA_028713875.1 Candidatus Omnitrophota bacterium
CGGTTGCGGTAAACCCCAACGACAGGCGCTATAAAAAAGACGTGGGCAAAATCCTGCTCTTGCCTTTGATGAACAGGGAGATAAAGATAATCGCAGATCCTGCCGTGGATAAGAAATTCGGCACAGCAGCGGTAAAAGTAACTCCGGCGCATGACCCCAATGATTACCTGTTAGGCAAAAAGCATAACCTGGAATTCATCAATGTGATGTATCCTGACGGCCGCATGAACCAGAATGCCGGCGATTATAAGGATATGGACCGCTTTGAAGCCAGGGAGGTAATCCTGGAAGACTTAAAGGAAAGGGGGCTGCTGGAAAAAATCGAGCCTCACCGGTTATCCGCCGGGCATTGTTACCGCTGCCATACCATAATCGAGCCATATCTTTCAAAGCAGTGGTTCGTAAAAATGAAGCCGCTGGCGGCTCCCGCCATAGAAGCGGTAAAAAAAGGAAAAATAAAATTTTATCCCGGACGCTGGACCAAGGTGTACCTGCATTGGATGGAAAGCATCCAGGACTGGTGTATTTCCCGCCAGATATGGTGGGGCCACAGGATTCCCGTATATTATTGCCGGAGATGCCAAGAGAAAAAAGGCATAATAGTTTCCCGCGTTAAACCGGATAAATGCCCTGCCTGCGGCTCAACCGATATCTACCAGGACGAAGACGTGCTGGATACCTGGTTCTCTTCGTGGCTTTGGCCTTTTGCCACCTTTTACTGGCCGCCGGAAGCGCAAAACCCGGAACCGAAAACGCAAAGCGAAGCTGATTTACGGTATTTTTACCCTACTTCCGTACTGGTTACTGCACAGGAAATAATCTTTTTCTGGGTAGCGCGGATGATCATGGCGGGATTGGAATTTATGCACGAGATACCTTTCCGCGATGTTTACATACACGGAACGGTGCGCGATATTGAAGGCAAGAAGATGTCCAAGTCCCTGGGCAACATCATCGACCCCCTGCAGATCATAGACGAATACGGGGCTGATGCGCTGCGTTTTAGCCTCATATCCATAACAGCGCAGGGCCAGGACGTATTTTTGTCAAAAGAGAGGTTTGCCCAAGGCAGGAATTTCGCCAATAAAATATGGAACGCCTCGCGTTTTATAATTACGAACCTGGAAAATAAAAATGAGCAGGCCGATTTATGCGTTTTCTTCAAGAATGAAAAGCTGGGTACGATCAACCGCTGGATATTAAGCAGGTTCTATTCGGCCTTAAAAAAAGTTACGCTGGCCCTGGATTCTTACCGCTTCAATGATGCGCTTAACACCCTCTACGGCTTCTTCTGGCATGAGTTCTGCGATTGGTACCTGGAGATCATCAAGCACGATATCAAGAACCCCCATCACCAGCTGGTCATGTATAAGGTCCTGGAAAAAACACTGCGCCTCCTGCACCCCTTTATGCCTTTTATCACAGAAGAAATATGGCACAGGGTCGCTCCCGCCAGCGGCCCCGTAATGGTCTCTTCCTGGCCGCATATGCAGGCGCAGATGATTGACAAAAGGTCGGAAGAGGAGGCCGCTGTTATTTTTGAGACCGTAAAAACAATAAGGAACCTGCGCTGCGAGATAGAGATCGCGCCTGAGCGGAAGGTCTGTGTTTCTATATATCCTCATGCTAAAAATACAGCGCAATTAATAAGCGATAACCTTGGCATCATAACGCATTTAAGCAAGCTGGAGAAACTTGATATACTCCGGGAAAACCGCAGGATGCAATCGGCAATCAGCGACATCATTAAAGATGCGGATATCTACCTGCATTTCAGCGGATTGGTAGATATAGGCGGGGAAAAAGTTAAAATCAAGGAAAGGCTTGTTTCTGAGTCCGGCCGCCTTAGCTCAAAGAAAAAGCTGATCCTGCAGCCCGAATTCATAAAGAAGGCCCGGCCTGAGGTGGTGCAGAATATAAGGAATGAAATAGAGGAGTTAAAAAATAAAATCAGGCGCATGGAAAGGCTCTACGATGAATTGCGTTAAAAGACTTGGCTTTGAAAATGTTGCGGAGGCAGCCCTAAAAGAAGATACCGGCAGGGGCGACGTCACCGCTAAGCTGGCCATACCCGCCGGTCTCTTCATAGATGCGGTGATCATAGCCAAAGAGAAAGGGGTCCTTTGCGGGCTTGAGCTGGCAAAGTCAGTTTTTAGAAAAAAGGACGGCTCTGTTAAATTCTCTTCGGGCTTAAAAGACGGGGACATTATTTCTAAAGGCCTGGTGGTCGCCAAAATCCGCGGACGCGCCAGAAGCATACTCTCTTCGGAAAGGGTGGCCCTGAATTTCTTAAGCTTTCTTTCCGGCATAGCTACGCGCACAAGCGCCTTTGTCAGAAAAACAAGGCCATTTAAAGTAAGGATACTGGATACGCGTAAGACCCTCCCGGGCCTAAGGCAGCTTGAAAAATATGCGGTCAGGACAGGCGGGGCCTTTAATCACCGTTTTAGCCTGGATGAAATGATATTGATAAAGGAAAACCACATTGATATAGCGGGATGGGAAAAGATATCCCGGGCCGTAAAAAACAACCGTGGGTCAAAAATCAAAACAGAGATCGAAGCCAGGAATTTAAAAGAATTCAAATATGCACTTTTCCTAAAACCTGATATAATAATGCTGGATAATATGAGCCTGCGGGATATCAGGGAGGCTGTGCGCCTGCGCAATAAAGCCGCGGCTGCCGCGGCAATAGCCGGGCCTAAGCTAGAGGCATCGGGCAACATCAACCTTGCCAATATTGTTTCCTATGCCGCGTGCGGCATAGATTTTATTTCCCTGGGGACGCTGACAAAGGATATAGATTCCCTGGATTTTTCCCTGGAAGTAAAATCAAAAAGGAGGTAACCATGAAAAGGATTATTGCCTTAGCTTTTACTTTTGTTTTTATCCTTTCTTTTTCTCCTGCGGCAGAGGCAAGCTCCCAAAGCAAGCCCTATGCAAAAGTTTTAGTTTACAGCATGGCTGTTGACGCGCTCGGAAAAATAGGCGACAAAAGGGCCAAACAATGCCTGCTTGAGGCCTTAAAAAGCAGGCATTTTTTTGCCAGGGCCTATGCGGCCAAGGCGCTGGGCAGGTTAGGTGATAAGAGCGCCATTCCCTTTCTGAAACAGCTGATTAATGATAAGCACTACGTGGTCAGGATCGCGGCGGTAAAATCGCTGATAATGCTGGGTGACGCAGACGCGGAAAAAATCCTGCTGGGTTTTTTATACAATAATAACGAGGCAATCAGGGCTACCGCGGTATCCGGGCTGGATGAATTCGGAGCCAAATTTGCTCCGACATTGCTGCGATTATTGACCGAAGAAAAAGATCCGGTGGTAAGGTCCAAAATAATAGAACAGTTTAATGATGAAGAACTCCCTGTAACTGCAATCTATGAAAAAAGCAAACCCGGCATTGACCCGCGGTTACAAGCCTTGCGGGAAGCGCTTAACGATAAAAACTGGGAAATAAGGCAGGCGGCTTGTTACGGCATCGCCCTCTTTAAAGACAAGAAATCCATCCCGCAGCTGATCAAGAAGCTAAAGGATGATAATATTTATGTGCGTGTCGCAGCAAAGATATCTCTGAGCAAACTGGGAGACAAATCCGTAAATAAGCTCCTATGGGAGGATATAGAAAACAAAAATCCCATACTAAGGGTAAGCTCTTTTATTGCCCTGGCTAATCTTAAAGACGTGAAGGCGATCCCCGTTATTTTAAAGGAGATTATGAAGCCCAAGAACAGCCTTCACGCAAGAAAAGGCTCTGTCCGCGCCCTGATGATGCTAAAGGGGCCTGGTTACGAAATCCTGGATAA
>JAQTNM010000156.1 GCA_028713875.1 Candidatus Omnitrophota bacterium
CTCCACTCGTCGTAAATCCTTGCCGACATTTGCCGAAAATTTTCTAATGCGCACTCCGGCAAAACGCTAAGATTATAAATTACTGGTTACAAACTTAACTTGCGGAGCAATAAAGATGAAAAAGTATAATGTGGCAGTTGTGGGAGTTGGCGTAGTCGGGATTGAGATGCTGCGGGTTTTAAGGCAGCGTAACTTCCCCGTCGGGAACTTGCGCGTATTTGCGCGTTCAGCCAGGGATATCAACGTGGACGGCCGGGATTATTCCGTGCAGGCGATTTCTCCCGAAGGCTTTGACGGCATAGATATCGCGCTTTTTGCCGGGACCGAAGGCGAAAAGGGCGCGGCGGTTACTTATGCCAGAGAAGCTAATAAAAGGGGAGCGGTGGTTATTGATAACGGCGCGGATTTCCGTATGGACCCTAAAGTCCCTCTGGTAGTTCCGGAGGTAAATGCCCGGGATGTTCAAAAACACAAAGGCATTATCGCCAACCCCAATTGTTCTACCATTCAGATGGTGGTGGCCTTATGGCCGATCTATAAAAAATCCGGCCTTAAAAGAGTGGTCGTTACCACTCTACAGGCTTCTTCCGGAGCGGGTAAGGCTGCGGTAGAGCAGTTAAAAGAAGAGATCTGCCGTATTGCAGCAGACCAATGCGCTGATGTGCATGTATGCGCGGAAAATAAATACCTGCCCCAGCAGCTGGCTTATAACGTATTCCCGCATATCGGCAGCTTTGTCGAAGCCGATTACACTAACGAAGAATGGAAACTGGTTAAAGAGTCCCATAAGATAATGCACGACGACAAAATCAAGATTTCGGCAACTACGGTCAGGGTCCCGGTAAGGACGGGGCACTCCGAGTCGGTATATATCGAGACTTCCAGGCCTATTACCACTGATAAAGCCAGGGAGATGCTAAAAAAAGCTCCGGGGATCGTCGTTATTGATGACCCCAAAAAGAACCTGTATCCCATGCCTAAAGATGTCGAGGGTAAGGATGAGGTTTTTGTGGGCCGCATCCGCAGGGACCCTTTTGTCAAAAACGGCCTGTGGCTGTGGGTGGTGGCGGATAATCTGCGCAAAGGCGCCGCCACTAACGCCGTGCAGATAGCTGAATGCGTAATCTCAAAATAGCCCTGGAGTACGACGGCACAAATTACGCCGGATGGCAGGTGCAGAAACAGAAGACCGTCCAGGCGACATTGGAAAAGGCCCTGCGTAAGATCCTTTCCGAGAATATCAGGGTTATCGGCTCAGGCAGGACCGATGCCGGGGTGCATGCCCTTGAGCAGGTCGCTAATTTCAAAACAAAATCAGCCCTTCCCGCACAAAAAATACAGGCGGCTTTAAATGCGCTCCTTCCGGATGATATCGCGGTTACAAAAATAGAAGAAGTTGCCCCGGAGTTCCACGCCATCCGCAGCGCCAAATCCAAAGTCTACCGTTATACCATCCTGAACCGGCGCCACCGCTCTGCCTTGTTAAGAGGCAGGGTTTATCTCTGTCTCTTCCCCTTGGATGTTAATGCCATGCGCAGGCAGTCGCGCTGCCTGGCGGGCAAGCATGATTTCAAGGCATTCTGCGCAAGCCACGGCAGCTCAAAAACCACGGTGCGCACGATAAAGAATATCACGGTTAAGAGAATACCATACCGGCCTTTTCCGTATGCACAGAGGCAAAAAGAACTTTCTCTCGTAGTCATAGATATAGAGGCAGACGGGTTTTTGTATAATATGGTCAGGAACATCGCCGGCACGCTTATTGAGATAGGAAGAGGCAGGTTTGCCGGCGGTAGCTTAAAGAAGATATTATTATCCAGGGATAGAAAGCGCGCAGGCCCGACAGCTCCGGCACGGGGTTTATGCCTTCTACAGGTCAATTATTAAAATAAATGGATAAGATTAGCATAAATAGACAAATAGAGCCATCCTGGGATACGTATTCCATAACGGTAATATCTGTCTTTGTCTTCCTGGGAATACTGCAGTGGTCTTTTTTCCCCCGCTTCATAGATATCTATTACCACCTTTCGGTGATGCTCGGGCTTGATCAGTCCGGGGGATTTTTTACGAAAGAATTCCTGGAATATGCTCCCGTAGGCAGGCCGCATATTTACCCGCCGCTTTTACACATCTTTATGCTTTTATTATACAAGCTGGGGCTCTCCAAAATATTTATTGCCAGGCTGCTTGGTCTGGCAATCTATCCCCTGACTCTTACGGTTATATGGCAGGTATTAAGGAATGTTTTTTCTCCGAGGTTGGCATTTTTTGCAATTCTTTCCTGCGCGTCTGCCTATTCTTTTTATTTGGCCGTGGGTAATCTCCTGCCCTTTAGCGCCGCGCTAGTCCTGGCGTTGTTGGTTTTTTTATGCATAGAAAAGAATAAGGCGTTTGCTGCGGGGTTATTGCTGGGCTTAACCTTTTATACGCACGCGTTGATGTCATGGATGGCCTTATTATGCATATTGTTATACGGGACGTTTAACTACATGAAAAGAAGGCAGTCCTTTAAAGCCTGTTTGTTCGCGGTGATAACGGCTTTGCCTATGCTGCTGTATCAATATTACAGCCGTATGTATTTTAAGCTGGCTCCCCCTAACCCGAACACCATTCTTGAAATAAATGTTTTCGTGTATTTATTGTCCATCGCCGGCATTGCCGCAGCTTTCAGGAAGAAAGGCAGCAGCTATTTTTTCATCTGCCTCATTGTCGCCATGCTTGCCCTGGCCTTTACGCATAAGACCCGCTATTTAAGCGGGCATGGTTTGATCGGCTTTGCTTTAGCAAGCGGATTAGCCATAGATAACCTCTATCAGAGAATAGTCTTGAGGCGCTTTGAGCTTAAAAAGCTTTTGGTTTTTATGCTGGCACTCCTGTTTGCTTTATTGGTCTTTAACCCCACGCTGTATATAGATAAAAGCCGAAGAGAGATATTCATACGCCTGTTTAATCCGCCGCTGGTTAATTTAATGCCTAAATATAAACAATATGTTTATCTCAACGACATATCCATCTACCACAGGCAGTTTATGGATGATATCGTAAGGGTCATAGAGCGCAATACCGCCAAAGACGATATAATTTACTCCAATCTTAATTATCAGGCAGGGCTTTTGTCTGTTTTGTCGGAAAGGGCTACTTCCCAGGCAATGATGCCGGAGGTCAGGCCTTACCGGGATTTTGACCCGGTAGGCGCAGCGAAGGTTATCATTTGGTTTAAAGATCCGGACGGCGCTTTCCCGCAGCAGCTTTCCGGACTGGTTCCCAGGTATAAATTAGCCAAATTAGAGGAGACAGACCTGGCTTATATTTACGCCAACCCTTCAGCCTCCGCAAAAAGCAAGGTAAGCAGAAACATCCTGCCTACGTCTGCCCTATTTTTTATCCTCCTTTTCATTGCCGGCCTGGTTATTTATGCTTTAAAGCGTTAAAAACCGCAATATAAAAATCCTCCTTGACACAAAACTTGAGGTGGTGGTAAAGTGAGATTCAACTAAAAGGGTTAAGGATGAAAAAAGCTTTCACGTTACTGGAATTAATAGTGGTGATCGTCATCTTAGGGATCCTTGCCACTTTGGGTTATACGCAGTACTCAAAATTGATGGAGAGACAGCGTCAATCCGAGGCAATGGTTATTTTTGATAAGATGCGAAAAAATGCAATTAACTATTATCTGGAGAATAACACATTTATTGGCATAACATCAGCTGACCTAGGCGTGGGGGGCGATG
>JAQTNM010000157.1 GCA_028713875.1 Candidatus Omnitrophota bacterium
TATATATTGAATAAGATCATGGATGATATTTATTGGCAGGGCAAGACCAAAGAAAGCCGTTTGCGCGAGCTTATCGGGCACACCCCGATAGAAGTTATCGCCGGCTCTTTAATAGGCATAGCCATTGCCTATATAATGCAATAATAAAGAAGGAGGGTTTTTGAATAAAAAATTAATTTTTATTATTTTAGCTCCACTTTTAATAATATTGCTTATTTTTTTCGCCTTGAAGTTTAAGAAAGCCGGCATTGCCGTGCAGAGCAAAGAAGGTAAAACTGTTCTCGTTTCCGTCTCCCGTTTATACAACCAGGCCAGGGAACTGGAGTCAAAAGGCAACCTTCCAGAGGCAAAGGCGTTATACCAGCAGTTGGTCCTTAATTTCCCCAATTCCCCCGAGGTGGCCAGCTGGCAGAAGAAATGCGACGAGCTCAACATTAAATTATTATTTTCGCCAACCCCCACTCCCAAAAGCACAATCTATGAGATCAAGCCCGGGGACACCCTGACTAAGATCGCACGCCAATTCAAGACTACCGTGGAGCTTATCAAAAAGAGCAACAATATCAGTGACGATAAGATCCTCCCCGGCAGAAAGCTCAAGGTCTGGACCGCGCCCTTTAGCATCGTCGTGGATAAATCCCAAAACATACTGATACTTAAGTCAGATGAAGAGATCATCAAGACATACGTGGTCTCAACCGGCACCAACAATTCCACGCCCATAGGCACTTTTAAGATCGTAAACAAGCTTACCAACCCCACCTGGTTTAAAGCAGGAGCGGTTGTCCCCCCGGACAGCCAGGAGAATGTCTTAGGCACCCGCTGGCTAGGATTTGACCTGTCGGGTTACGGCATTCACGGCACCACTGACCCCCAGAGCCTGGGCAAACAGGTTACCCAGGGGTGTGTGCGCATGGCGAATCCCGACGTAGAAGAATTATACGCCGTCGTTCCTGAAGGCACGGAAGTTGTGATAGTCGATTAACCTTGTTAATTGGTGAGTGGTTAATTTGTGAATATACTAATTAACCAGTTAACCAATTAACTAATTAACCAAAAATGACAGGGCTTGATTTCGAAAAACCGATTATAGAGCTGGAGAAAAAGATCCAGGAACTGGAGAGTTTCACTTCGCACAAAAAGATAGACCTTTCTTCCGAGGTAAAACGCCTGGAAGAAAAGCTGGAGCGTCTTAAAAAAGACATCTACGGCCATCTGACTCCCTGGCAGAGAGTCCAGATCGCCAGGCACCCCCAGAGGCCCTATACGCTGGATTATATAGGCATGATCATGTCGGATTTTCTGGAGATCCACGGGGACAGGCTTTTTGCAGACGACAAAGCGCTGATTGCGGGGTTCGCAAAAATAGATAACCAGAAGGTCGTAGTTATAGGGCATCAAAAAGGCAGGGACATCAAAGAAAACCTTAAACGGAATTTCGGCTGCGCCCATCCCGAGGGATACCGTAAGGCCCTGCGGGCGATGCAGCTGGCCGAAAAATTTAATTTACCCGTAGTCGTATTTATTGATACCCCGGGCGCTTATCCCGGCATCGGCGCGGAGGAACGCGGCCAGGCGCAGGCCATCGCTTTTAATTTAAGGGAAATGGTCGGCATCAGCGTGCCTATCGTAGCCACAATTATCGGCGAAGGCGGCTCGGGAGGAGCTTTAGGCATAGGCATTGCGGACAGGGTCTGTGTCCTGGAGAATGCTTATTATTCCGTTATTTCCCCGGAAGGCTGCGCTGCGATACTCTGGAAGAACGGCTCAAAAGCTCCGGAGGCAGCCGAGGTTTTAAAATTGACCAGCGAAGACCTGTTAAAGATGGGGATCATTGATGAGATTATCCCCGAGCCGATGGGGGGCGCGCACCGCGACGCACAGAAAATGGCCCAGACCTTAAAAGAGGCGGTCAAAAAGAATTTCAAGGACCTGAAAGCGCAAAGCAAAGATAAGCTCCTTGAGCTGCGGTATAATAAATTCAGGTCAATAGGCGAATTCGCATGATCGAGAATGAATTAGTGCTGCTGGGCCTCCTTAAGGAGAGCCCAAAGCACGGTTACGAGATAAAGAAGAAAATAAAAGAGATACTGTCTCTATTTGCCGGGCTGGATTTTAAATCCATATATTACCCGCTGCGCATACTGGAGAAAAAGGGCCTGGTGGTCAAAAGGATAAATAAGGCCGGCCGCCGGCCGCAGCGCTTTGTTTATGAGCTCACTCCCAAAGGGAAAGAGCGTTTTAAGCAATTGTTGACCAAGAGTTTTCTCGATCTAAGGCGTCCGCAATTCAGTCTGGATTTAAGCCTTTATTTTTTAAATTATGTGCAGCCGGATATTGCCAAGCGCCGCCTGCGCGCGCGTATGTCGGTTTTGGGCAGGCTTTCCCGGGATTTAACCCAAATGCTCGGTTCTTTAAAAAACAAAAAAGATTCCTCTTTAGCCCGCATACTCGAGCATAACCTTCAGATGGTCCAGGCAGAATCCGGGTTCCTGAAGCATCTTGTCGGTAGTCTTTAGGAAGAATCTGAGATGAATAGAGGGCGTTTGATGGAATTTACGGAATCAGCCGTAGCCTGGGTTTCCGGGCTGCCGCTTTGCATAATCGCGGCTGTTCTTTGTATAATAGGTCTGTTTATAGGTTTTAGCATGGCATTCAGGCCTGCCCAGGCTATAGAGATGCAGAAAAATTTTTACGAAAAAATAAACTGGCGCATGGAGCCGATTTCAATGGAGAAAGAAATCGCTAACACGCGTATAATGGGTTTGTTCGCGGCGGTTTTCTCGCTCCTAGCTCTCTACTTGATTCTCTTCAGCGGTCTTTTTTGCTCTTAGACAAGGAAGGAGATAAAGGACATGGAAAATCAGACCAAATGGTATTTCAGGACAACCTGGGTAATAATCGCATTTTTATTCGTCGGGCCGTTTGCTTTGCCCCTGGTCTGGTTTAATCCCCGCTTCAACCGGCTTGTAAAGATAATCGTCACTTTGGCGGTGGCTGCCCTGACTTATTATCTGGCGACAGTCCTCATTAATTCCATAAAGGCAATAGCCACTTATTACCAGCAGCTTTTCCAGATTTAACCCGGTTTTTCTATTGAAAAATCCCCTCCCGATGTTAGAATATAAAGATTATGCGACAAGCCGTCTATTATAGCAATAGCGACATAAGAATAGAAGAAGCGCCTGTGCCTGAAATCGGGCCGGGTGAGCTTTTGATACGGGTGGAGGCGGCGGGTATCTGTGGCAGCGATTGCATGGAGTGGTACCGCATAAACCGCGTACCTTTAGTTTTAGGACATGAAATTTCCGGGACCGTCGAAAAAGCCGGAGAGGAAGTCAAGGGCTATAAAAAAGGCGACCGGGTGGCCTGCGCTCATCATGTGCCCTGCGGCAAGTGTCATTATTGTCTTGCCGGCCATGAGACAGTATGCGATACCCTGCGTAAAACTAATTTTGACCCAGGCGGTTTCTGCGAGTACCTGCGTTTACCCGGGGTTAACGTAGATTACGGCGTTTATCTTTTACCGGATTCGCTATCTTTTGAAGAAGCCACGTTTATAGAGCCGCTGGCCTGCGTATTGAGAGGGCAGAGATTAGCCGGATTCAAAAAGGGGCAAAGCGTATTGGTTTTAGGAAGCGGCATTGCCGGATTATTGCACGTGTATCTGGCAAAAGTTTCCGGCGCCGGCCTCATAGCAGCTACCGACGTTTCGGATTACCGTATTAAAC
>JAQTNM010000158.1 GCA_028713875.1 Candidatus Omnitrophota bacterium
CCCTTTAAGCCGTAAAAAGTTACTTAATCTGCGAATGCCCGCGTAAATTCAACCGGCAGGCTGCATTCAAACTTCATGAATTTGCCTGTGCGCGGGTGCAGGAAACCTATAGACTGCGCATGCAATGCCAGGCGGCCGAAGTCGCTGTTTTTGCCGTACTTGGTATCGCCTAAGACCGCATGCCCCAGGAACGCAAGATGGACTCTTAACTGATGCGTCCTCCCGGTAAAAGGATACAGTTCCAGCATGCTGAAATCATCCCGGCGCCTAATTGTGCGGTAGCGGGTCTTGGCGTATTTTGTATTTTTACCGAAACCCACCGCCATATTCTTTCTTTTTAAGGGGTGCCTTCCGATAGGAGCCTCAATTATATCCTCGTCAAATTCCATCCTGCCGCTGACCAGGGCGACGTATTTACGTTCAATGGAATGTTCGGAAAATTGCTCTGCCAGATTAAGGTGACTGAAATTATTCTTGGCGATAACAAGGAGACCCGAAGTGTCCTTATCCAGCCGATGCACTATCCCGGGCCTTTGCGGATTTATGTCGGATAAAGTTCTGAAGCGGTGCAGGATGGCGTTAACCAGCGTATGCCGGTAGTTCCCGGGGGCCGGGTGCACGACCATGCCGGAAGGCTTATTGATCACCGCAAGGTCATCGTCTTCATAGACTACTTCTAAATCCAGGCCTTCTGCACGGGGTGAGCCCTGGGCCTTGTCTTCTACCTTAAGAGTTATCTGTTCTGCGGCTTTTATTTTGTGATGGGGTTTCAGGGGGGATAAATTCTGCAGGCTGACCCTGCCTTCTAGAATAAGCTTTTGTATAAAGCTGCGCGAAAAGCCCAGGCGGTTGGTTTTGGCAAAATCCATAATAAAAAGGTCCAGCCGCCTGCCGGAATCTTTCTGTGTAACCTTCAGGGTATATTCCCGCATTTTTATATTCTAGGATTTTTTAAGCGAAAGAAAGCCAAAGAGCGCAATGCAAAACAAGACAATGCTCAGCACCTGGAATAGCGTCAGGTTAAATATGACGGCGGGATTGTCCGCGCGCCAGAATTCGATAAAGAACCTGCCGACGGAATAAAGCGCAAGATAGGAAAAAAACACATACCCTTGTTTATGGGGCCTATCCTGCAGGATCCTTAAAATAATGAAAAGAAAAACCAGGAACAGGGAAGAATACATCTGGGTGGGGATAAGAACCTTATCATGCACCGGGAAATACAACCCGTAAGCCGATTCCCTGCCGAAACAACATCCGTTAAGCAGGCAGCCGATCCTGCCTATGCTCTGGGCCAAAGCTACAAAAGGGCTCATCAGGTCCAGTATCTTTAGAAGCGGCAATTTTTTATGCCTGACGTAGGCGATACCGGCAGCGGCCCCTAACATCAGGCCGCCGAACCAGCTTAAACCCCCGTGCTGCAGCATGAATATTTCCAGGGGGTCTCTTAAGTACTCGCCTAAATTCGTAGCCACATAAAAAATACGCGCTCCGATAACCCCTGAGATCGCTATCACAAAACAGAGGTTGAATATTATATCGGGTTCAATATTCCGGCGCCCGGCCTCCATAGCTGCCAAAGCGGAACCTACCACAAAAGCTATGGCCAGCATCATGCCGTAAGAATAAATGCTGAAAGGCCCCCATGTGCAGATTACAGGATGCATGTTTTATCCTTTTGCCCGGCGAACAAAATATGCCAGCCCAGCAATATCGCCCCCAGGGTTATAGCGCTGTCGGCGATATTAAAAACGGGCCAGAAACCCAGGTCAATAAAGTCAATCACGTACCCGAAACGGATACGGTCAAAAAGGTTACCCAGAGCCCCCGCCAGTATCAGGCTTAAAGAAAAATTATAAAGCGACAGGCCCCTGCCCCTGTTTTTTTTAAGATTGAAATAAATCAGGATAATGGCAAGCAGGGCGCTGAATATAAACACGGGCAGCTGGTTCATGAGCATGCCGAAGGCTGCCCCCCGGTTATGCACGAGAGTAAAAGATAAGACCCCCTTTATCAGGGGAACCTGGTGGTTTAACGGTAAATTATTGTCAAAATAAATTTTGGTAAAGCGGTCCAGAAAGAAGATTATCGCTACGGTGATAAAAATCATTGAAAAGAGAGGGTTATTTTTTCTCCCTTTTTTCCTGGCATTTAACGCACAGGCGCGCGGAGGGGACTGCTTTTAGCCGGGTCTTGGTGATAAGACGCTTGCAGTCTTCGCATATGCCGAAGGTGCCTTCTTCTATTTTTTTGATGGCGTCATCCAGCTCGTAAAGTATTTTTCTTTCATTGGAAGCCAAGCCCAGGGAGAACTCCCGGTCATAGGTATCGGTCGCTACATCCGCCATATGGTAAGTGTAACCGGATATGTCTCCGGAAGCTTCTTTCTGCGATTTATGCAGCGTGTCTTCCGATATGTGCTTGATACCCTCGGTGATCTCTTCTTTCTTTTTGAGGATTATCTTTTTGAATGCCGCAAGGTCTTTCTTGTTGAATTTATTTTTCACATTATCCCCCTATTGCATTTATGCATTTATCGCAGATCGAAGAATGCTCCTTGTTTTTGCCTACCGACAGGGAATAATTCCAGCAGCGCAGGCATTTATCCCCTTCAGCCTTAAGGACCTCAATCGCAATGTCCGGATACCTGCTGCTCGGGGCCAAACCCGGCTCCCCGGCAGCCCGTTTGATCACCTCTACCTGCGAAGCCTTGAAAATCTCAGGCAGGTCTTCTTTCAAGCTTTCTAAATATTTATACCTAATTTCATTATTTGTCAACAGATTTATTTTGGCATCGAATGAACTGCCGATGGCCCCGGATGAGCGTTTCTCCTCCATTGCCTTGCCGATATCGGGGATCAGCTCCATGATCATTTTTAATTCCTCGCCAACGGATTCTCCCGGAAGCAAGGCGCCTTGGCCGTATTCACGGTTGACTATAGGCCACCCCAGGAGATGCACGCTTGCTGCCTGGGTGTCTTTTTTTTCTTTGGGCATATACTGCCAGATCTCTTCGGCGGTAAATACCAGGATCGGCGCGCTTATCCTGACCAGCACGTTTAAAGCTTCATAAATAGCGGTCTGAGCGCTGCGGCGCAGGGCTGAAGCTGCGGATGCGGTGTAAAGCCTGCCTTTGACCATATCCAGGTAATACATCGAAAGGTCCTCGTTACAAAAATCATAGATGGCTTTATAGGCCTTATAAAATTCAAAATTACCGTATGCCTCATCCGCAAGCTCCGATACGCGCTGCAGCCTCCATAAAATCCAGCGGTCCAGCCTTTTTAAATCTGCGTAGCGGACCTTATCGGTATCGGGGTTGAAGTCGTAAAGGTTGCTTAAAATAAACCGGGCGGTATTCCTGATCTTGCGGTAAGCCTCGGAGAGCCGCTTGAGGATCTCTGCGGAGATGCGGATATCTTCATTATAGTCGCTGGAAGCAACCCACAGCCGCAGGATGTCCGCGCCGAAATCCTTGATGATATCAAAAGGCGATATGACATTGCCCAGGGATTTGGACATCTTCCTGCCCTCTGCGTCAACCACGAATCCGTGCGTAAGCACGGTCTTAAACGGGGCCTTGGCGTCAATGCACATTGCCGGTATCAGCGAAGACTGGAACCATCCCCTGTGCTGGTCCGATCCCTCAAGGTACAATGCGCAAGGCAGGCCGCCTAAATCATCTCTCTTCTTTAATACTGCC
>JAQTNM010000159.1 GCA_028713875.1 Candidatus Omnitrophota bacterium
TTTCTGCAGTGTCAGGATAAATGACGGGCCCATTTTGAAATAACCAAAAGGAGTTATGGTTATGCAATCCACATAACCTATTACGTCTATCGCCTTAATAGCTCCTCCGGGGGCCGCCGCGTTTTTTAACTGCTCTTGCGTAACATTGCGCAGGTCTTTGAAGTCGCCCATCCTTATTACGGCGTAGCGCATCGGATAAGTTACGCCGTCAATAACCGTGTTTTCTTCAATAAAGCCCGTGCCGACATTCTGCGCCAGGTTGTCAAAACCCGCTGATTTGAGTTCTTCCATTTTTTTATCAATCAGGCTTAAGGCAACCGGGACCCTTGTTTTTTCCTGGTATTTGATCCAGCCGATCCAGGCTATGCCTAATATTACGACGACGATGAGTATGAGTCTCATTTTTTGCCCCCTCTTTTTATAAAAAGAGCGCCGTTTTTTAAGCGGCGCCAAAGCCTCACGCTGAAATCTTAAAGGTATCGCGATAAATAAAGTTCAGCCCTTTGATGGTCAGGTCAGGGTCAATCCCGTCTAATTTAGTGCAATACCGGCTGATAAGTTTAATATCGCCCCCCGTGCCTATGGCCGGGGTGCTTGCGCCTAGTTTATTTTTGATTTTTTTGATTACGCCGTCAATAAGGACGGAGGATCCGCAGACTATCCCGCTCAACATGCTGTTTGCGGTATCGCGGCCTATTAACTCCCGCGGTGGTCTTAATTTCACTCTGGGCAGGAGCGCTGTTTCTCTGGAGAGGGCCCTCAGGGATATATTCAGGCCGGGTAAAATCAGCCCTCCCAGATATTCTCTGTTTTTTGAAATGACGTCGAAAGTTATCGCCGTGCCAAGATCCACGATGATTAACGGCGCCCCGAAAAGCTTGATCCCGGCATAGGCATTAACCAGCCTGTCCTGGCCGACCTGCCGGGGATAACGGTAAAGGTTTTTGACGGGAACAGCCAGGTTTTTTCCCAGGACAAAAGGCGGTTTGCCTGAGAGCAACCGCAGGCTTTCCCCTAAAATCTTATTTGCGCCGGGCACGACACTGGATATTATGACTTCATCAACCTGGGTCTTGCCGATTTTGCGCCTGATCCCGGAAAAAGTCAGCTTTTTGGTAGGAATGGTGAACTTCTTGATAATCTTATTTTTCTTGAATATGCCGAAATTAACATTGGTATTGCCGGCATCAACGCAGATTAATGTCATTTTATCCGATGCCCTTCATTTTTTTGATCTGGTCTCTTAAGGCCGCTGCCTTTTCAAATTGCAGGTTGCGCGCGGCTAATTCCATCTCGTATTCCATATCCGATATGTACTTTTTTAATTCATATTCGTCCTTATCCTGGCCGGTCAATTCTTCAACATAATTCTGGGCTTCTGCCAGGTCTTCAATCCCGTCTTTTATGGCTTTCTGGATAGAGCTCGGGGTAATCTTGTATTTGAGGTTAAACTCAAGCTGGATTTTGCGCCTGCGCATGCTTTCTGTGATGGCCTTCTCCATCGAGCCGGTTACAGTGTCTGCGTACATGATTACTGTTCCGTTTAAATTGCGCGCGGCCCTTCCGGAAACCTGTATCAGCGAAGTGGCCGAGCGTAAAAACCCCTCTTTATCCGCATCCAGAATGGCGACAAGGGATACCTCGGGCAGGTCCAGGCCTTCCCTCAATAAATTTATGCCTACAAGGCAGTCAAACTCCCTCTGTCTTAATTCCCTCAGTATCTTTGAGCGCTGGATAGTCTCTATCTCCGAATGTAAATATTTTACCCTTAATCCCTTTTCTTGCAAATAATTTGTCAGGTCTTCAGCCATCCTTTTGGTGAGGGTAGTCACCAGCACCCGCTCGTTATTTCTCGTGCGCTGCTTTATTTCTTCCATAAGGTCTTCGATCTGGCCTTGCGTAGGCTTAACGATAATCCGGGGGTCTATTAATCCTGTGGGGCGGATGATCTGTTCAATGATCTTGCCTTGGCTTTTTTTGATTTCATATTCTGCGGGAGTTGCGGAAACAAAGATTACCTGTTTTTGCAGGGCCTGGAACTCGTCGAACTTCAGCGGGCGGTTGTCCAGACATGACGGCAACCTGAAACCGTAATCTACCAGTACTTCTTTCCGGGCCCGGTCCCCCTCATACATGCCCCGGACCTGCGGGATAGTGACGTGCGATTCATCTATGATGGTCAGGAAATCCTGCGGGAAATAGTCGATCAGGCAGTAAGGACGAGATCCGGCTGGCCTTCCTGAAAGTATGCGTGAATAATTCTCGATACCATGGCAATACCCTATTTCTTTGAGCATCTCCATATCGTAATGCGTGCGCGATTCCAGGCGCTGGGCTTCCAGCAGCTTATTCCGGTTGCGCAGATATCTAAGCCGCTCCTCCAGCTCTTCTTCTATCTGTCGCAGGGCCCCGTCTATCCTGTCCGCAGATACGATAAAGTGTTTGGCAGGATAAATTGCGATTCTATCCAATTCAACCAGGAGTTGTGCCGATACGGGGTTGATTTCGCTTATCCTTTCAACCCTGTCGCCGAAGAATTCTATGCGTATAGCCTTTTCTTCATAGGAAGGGAATATCTCCAGCGTATCTCCGCGGGCACGCAGCCTCCCGCGGATGAATTCATAATCATTGCGTTCGTACTGTATCCGGATAAAAGCGGAAATCAACTCGTCCCGGCTGATCACCTGTCCCTTCTCTATAACCACCAGCAGCTCGCGGTAATCCTCGGGCGAACCCAGGTTATATATACAGGATACCGAAGCAACGATAAGGGTATCCGGCCGGCTCATCAGGCTTGAGGTTGCAGAAAGCCTTAAGCGGTCGAGCCTGTCGTTTATCGAGGAATCTTTTTCTATGTAGGTGTCGGTTGAAGGTATATAGGCTTCGGGTTGGTAATAATCGTAATAACTGACGAAATATTCTACCGCATTATCGGGGAAAAACTCCCTGAATTCGGAATATAACTGTGCAGCTAAAGTTTTGTTATGGGAAATTACCAGGGTAGGCTTATTTACCCTGGCGATGACGTTAGCCAGGGTAAAGGTTTTTCCTGAGCCGGTAGCGCCTAAAAGCGTAAGATATTTTTCCCCTCTTAAGATGTTCCCGGTAAGTTCTTCTATCGCTTGGGGCTGGTCTCCGCAAGGCTTGAATTTAGTTTTTAATGAAAAAGGCATTTAAAGGCGGTAATCTTTGCATATTTTGATCAGGTCATCCACGGCTTTACGGTCGCCTAATTCGCCTAAAACAAAAGCTGTATTTGCCACTATGTCCGGGTCGCCGTCAAAAAGACTTTTGCGTAAATACGGGTAAGTAAGCTCTTCTTTTAATTCCCCGAGCATAAACATAGAGTCGCTGTGTAGCGGGTCGCTGGGATTCTGCAGGGCGGATACGAAAATTGAAGCCAGGTCCTTTCCGTTTATATTATAACTGATCGTTAAGTTATTTGAAGATAGGCTGGCGTAACGCCGGTAACGGGAGAGCTTATTATCCAGGATTTCGTAAACAGGCCCCTTTAGCATCATCAGGGCGCGGACAGAGCCTTTTCTTGCGTGAAGGCTGTTCTTGGGCTTCATAATTTCCTTTAAAATAACGGGGATCGCCTTCACGTCTTTAAGATTAGCCAGGGCAATAAAAGAGCTTACCCTTAGTATGGGATTTTTGTTTTCTATATCCTCCCATAGGAGCTTATTTACGGATTTGTCT
>JAQTNM010000160.1 GCA_028713875.1 Candidatus Omnitrophota bacterium
CGGCCTTATCTTAATATAGAAAAAGGGCAGCGGTTGGATGTGTTGAAAAAGGATACTCTGCGTTTCAAGGGTAAAATGCAAAGGTGTATTCCCGCCTTAATATTGCTTATCGCAGCGGGCGCCGCTCTTTACTTTCTGGCGCCCGAGCAGGCGAATCATATTTATGAAATTTTAGAAAGTTATGGAGAATTTTCTATTTTACTCCTGGCTCCCCTGCATCAGGTAGTCAGCGATCTGATAAGCCAGGTCTGCGATAATTACAAGGATGCCAGGGAGCAGGGCAGCCTTTCGCCTTGGCGCCAGGCCTTCTTCCGGATAGATTTTTCTACCTCGGTCATTTTCCTGGGTATGGGCCTTTTTAGCGCCATGGCCCTTCCTTTCCTCTGGTCTGTCATTAAATTTATTTTTCCCAATGGCAATTTATTCGGCTGGTTTGCCCGCAGTATCTTTGATTCTACCCTCCTGGCTACGCTGCGTCATTTTTACCTCATTCTAGCCGTGCGTGTCAAAGACGACCTTAAGAATAGAGCGACTTGGCGCGAAAAACTGGCGGCGTTTCATCCGCGCAATCTCAAAAAGATTTGGGATGAAAAGGAGAGAATCGGCGCATCTTCAAATACGGGACGCGTAGGGGGGTATTTTCTGGACCTCTGGATTGTTTGGTCAATCGAGGAGCTCTTTTGTTTAGGGCCTAACGGAGAAGGCGGTTTCGCCGTTATTTTGGATACCCTGTTTGATATTGTCTGGACGATTTACCTCTCCTGGGTAGCCCGTCATGACCGCGAAGGAGAGGAAAATATTACTGTATCAGCCCGGAAAGTCGAACCCGGGGTTAAGGTAACAAGAACGGCTAAAGTTATAAACCTTTACTCTTTCCTGCTTACGTTATTGATTCAAAATATGCTCGCGTTCTCAATGTTTATCCCGGTTGCAATTATGATATTCTCTCCCAGCAACGGCCTTGACCTTGGAATGAAGATCATAGTTTTCGTAGGCGCTTTTATAGTTTATTGGATAACTCTGTTTTTATTCTCCAGCTCTATTATATATGGCGTAGAAGGAAGTTTAAAAAAGCAAATGAATCCTGAAGACAGGCCTGATTTTTTAAGAATGGCAAAGGGATTATTTATTAAGCTTAAGCAAGAGGCCCGCGCGCGTAAAGACCTCTTGTTAGAGAGCGCGTTTACCAGAGTAAGAGACATTAAGTTGTGTGATAGTTTCAGCAAATTCCAGGAAGGCGGGAAAGATTGCGCGGCGGGGATTATTTATTTCTATCCTTCGGCGCGTTTTGCAGGCCAGGGTTTATTCAAGGATGATATATTGCGGTTACATACCGTCCGCAGGGCCATCGGCCTCTATTATTACGATATCATGTGCACCGAAGGGGGATTATTACAGCCCCGCCTGTTGAGCCCGGCAAGCTCTTTTTGGTATCTCTGGAGCGACTATGAGTTATTAAGACGAAGCTATCTTTACAGGGCCATGGTGCCTTACTTGATAGCGCATATGTTTATGTCTGTTGTGGGGGGGCTCTTACCTATTTTGTTAGATATATTCTTTACGCCGGAGACATTGTTTATAGTGAAAAAAGGCATCCGTATTTTTGTCCTGAACCGGGGTATCCTGAACGCTGAAGGCGGCTATGCCTGCGGGAAAGGCGTGTATAAATTAACGGAAGGCAAACAGGCGCAAAAAGGGCAGAGAAGAGGCAGAATGACGGATGAGGCCAGGGCCAGGACAGAAAAAGAAGTACTGCAGGCAGCCGATGAAGGCAGATCAGAGCCGGCAGGAGATAATGTGTTCTATGTCAAGCCCAAGTCAGATACCCGCAGCCGCTCTCCGCCCATACCCTGCCTTTGGTGGGAAAGCCCTGAGGAGTTTGTGATCAGTTACGCTGACCCTGCCACAAAAAATATCTACCTGCCTGACGGAATAAATCCTGCCTTTGCCAGCCTCCTGATTGCCTTTGAACGGAAAAATATCGAAAGAGGGGGAGCAGAAGATACAGAGGAGGCAGAGCGCCTCATTCAGCTTATTGGCGCAATAGCCCAGATACAGGGCTGGAAAAAAGAGCATCAGGATACCCAGGATAATCGTATAGCCAACCCCTTTATTACCGGACTGCAGCTGGCTGCCAAGAATATTTACGCCGAATACGCGCTGCATTCATTACCTGTCCACGAACGGCTGGTATTCATCAATACGGTATTTGACGCAGACAGATATGCCAGGGTGCGTCATGTGATCGCTCTAATGTATCAGCGTGTTTACGAACACAACACGGACAAATACGCGGCGCTTACCCCCGCGCAATATTATATGCTTGCCAATATACTCTCCGAGATAGAAAGCCAATACTCTATTATGGAGAACCGTTACATACGTTCAGGGCTGAACCTGCTTTTTGATATCTGGGAGCAGGAGAAGCGCATCCTGGAGCAGTCCTACCTGGTCACAGAAATAGAAAAAGAACTGGCGCAGACCGGAAGCGGCAACCTGCCGCTCATTGCCGCTATCCAGGACATGCACGGAGGCGCGCGCCGGGCGCTTTGTTTAGTGGGTTTTGTCTTAGGGCTTCCCCCGGAGCTCTATCCGCAAGTCGCCTCGCTGGATGGCCTCAAGGCGATGCTTGCGGAATACGGGATTGATATCAAAAATATGGGAGTGCGCTTTGCCGGGCTTAACGATAAATACGACCGCGGCAGCGACCCCGTCTCTACCTTTGAGCTGGTCAGGTGGCTTAGGGATGAGGGCAAGGCAAAGCCTTTTGCCGGCAACCATGAGGACTGGCGCATCTGGGCGGTCCTGGGCATACACCTGTTATTTGAGACAATGGGGATCGATTATAAGGCAGCCGATGTCAAAAACCACCATATCGCCTACTGGGCGCGTGAGGTCTTTAGGCATGCCGGCTGGGGCGATATTGAACTGGAGCAGATAAACCAGAGGAGGTTCAATCAGGCAGTTGCGGCTATCAACAGTATCCTGCGGCTGCATGGACCGATTGAATTTACGCCTATTGATTTGGCGGCAGTGCGCGCGCAGGATGAGGCGGAGATGAAGAAGCTGAAGAAGCAGAACGCCAAGATCAGGGAAGACAATGAACTGCGTAAAGACGAACCGGGATATACCCGGCAGGCGGAGTGGCCGCTGCCGGATATCTTTAAGAATACGCTGGCCTATCTTCATGCCAAGGTTGAAGAATATAACCAGCGTATCGCCGAACTGAACGAAGTCCGTAAACTCGATTTACCTTTGGTAGCGTTTGCGGAGGCCAACTTTACCAACTATTGGCGTGATCCGGAGATCATCGCTCGCACGCTCTGGGACCTGAAGAACTTCCGTTTATTCTACGTGGATGTCCTGGGCAACCTCCACATGCATAGTATCATCCCCATTGATTATGAGCGCGGAGGTTTTGACGTTGATTATAAGGGGTTACGGGGGCTGGCGGCTGTAGAGCTCATGTCTGACGACATCCGCACATTCTTCCAGGATATGGAGACTATACCGGATTCCATGGAGTTTAGAAGGAAAATGTGGGATGAGTTGGGAGAGGCATTTACTATCATCAATAACTGGTATTCCGACATTACCGCCCTTGCCAGAGCGGTCTCCGTAAAGAAATTCATTGAGGCAGGAGGCCTGGAGGGCCTGGGCCGCGAGATCCTGGGGCATATTGCC
>JAQTNM010000161.1 GCA_028713875.1 Candidatus Omnitrophota bacterium
TGATAAGGCCACATTGAGGATATGCCAGGAACTGGAAAAGAATTGTTTTATCTACCAGGCGGGCATTATCGGGAAAGTGGTGCGCGTAGAGAACAGGGAAGACGCTACTTATAATGTGGGGGTCCAATTCATAACCCGCAGGGAAGAGAAAGAGTTTGAGCCGTATATATCGGAACTTCTGGTTTCAAAAATTAAATCAAGGCAGACGGGAAACTAAGGAATCAGGACCGGTAACGATAAATATGAAGCGTGTCAATATTGCAATTTTAGGCGACGGGGGGATGGGGGCGCTGGTGCGACGAATAAGGAGCACCGTTTAGCGCGCCTGCCGGGCTGCTGCGGCGACGAATAAGGAGCCGCGCTTAGCAGGCCCGGCGAGAAGGTGAGCCGGGCTGGGTAGTTTACAAGGCAGGCCGGGGCTTATCTAACAATAGTTGAATATATGAGAATCTCGATTTTAGGCGACGGGGGATGGGGGACAACCCTGGCGATATTATTGAGCCGTAAAGGATTCGGCGTAACTTTATGGGGGGCATTCGGCGATTATGCCGCCCAGCTGGATAAAAAAAGAATAAACAGTAAGTTTCTTGCGGGGGTCAGGATACCCAGGAAGATAGAAATTACCCATGATTTGAAATGCGCTTTAAAACACAAACAGTTGATAATCCTGGCCATACCTTCGCAGCACATGCGCGAAGTTCTAAAAAAAGTCAAACGCCTGGATTATCCCTACCGGGCCGCATACTTAAATGTCAGCAAAGGCATAGAGGTAGGTTCGCTTAAAAGAATGTCGCAGGTAATTCGCGAGGAATTAGGGAACGTTAAATTAGCGACCCTTTCCGGACCTACAATCGCTCATGAAGTGGCGCAGGAGATACCTACTGCGGCGGTGATTGCTTCCGGGAACAAAAGATTAAGAGAATATCTGCAAAACATATTCATCACTGAGAGATTCAGGGTTTATGCCAATAGTGACGTTATCGGGGTGGAATTAGGAGGCAGCCTTAAAAATATCATTGCTATTGCCTGCGGCATATCTGACGGGCTTGGCTTTGGCGCAAATACCAAGGCCGCTCTTCTATCGCGCGGCCTGGTTGAAATTTCCCGTTTGGGTGTTGCGATGGGGGCCAAAGTAAATACTTTTAGCGGGATCAGCGGTTTAGGAGATCTAGTCACTACCTGTATCAGTTCCTATAGCAGGAACAGGTTTGTAGGCGAGCAGATCGGCAGGGGCAGGTCCTTAAAGTCAATAAAGTCCCGCATGAAAATGGTAGCCGAAGGCATACCTACGGCAAAAGCTGCCTATGCCCTGGGGTTAAGGTACAAAGTGGATTTGCCCATAATCAGAGAGGTGTATGGCGTACTTTATAAAAATAAGCCTCCATTGAAGGCAGTTAAAGACTTGATGACGAGGGAGAAAAAAGAAGAATGAGCGGCAGGCACTCCGGAAGAAGAGGCGGTTTTTTAGACTATGCGATGGTTATTGTTTTTATACTTTCGTTGTTATTTTCCATTACAATTATATATACCCATTTACGTAACAAAAAAACTGGAGCTGCGGGTGCGCGGAAAAAGATATTCGATACCCAGATGTTCTCTTCGCCAGCTGGCGTCTGCGGCAATAACGTATGCGAAGAAGAAGAAAGTTGCTCAAGCTGTCCTGAGGATTGCGGACAGTGCGCCAGCGAATGCGGTAATTGCGTATGTGAAGCGGGAGAGACTTGCTCTGATTGCCCGATAGATTGCTGTAGTTGCGGCGATGGTGTCTGTGAACGTATGTGCGGAGAGGATTCCTTAAATTGCCCGCAGGATTGCCATCATTGAAACTTATGACGGTTTAGTATTGATTTTGCTCTTTACGGGGCGTGGCTCAGTTTGGCTAGAGCGCTTGAATGGGGTTCAAGAGGTCGACAGTTCAAGTCTGTCCGCCCCGACTTAATTACTTGGACAAAGGGGAGAGGAAAATGAGCTATACGGGAAGGGAACGCCGTAAGCATCCTCGCATAAGCAACCGTTTCGTTGTCTGTTACCGTCTGCTCCAGGAACAGGATAAGATTGAAACATCCCAGACCAAAGACCTATGTATAGGCGGAATGCTGTTGACCACCCATCGTCAATTTGAGCCGGGGAGCAGCCTTGTGCTGGAAATAAGACTGCCGTTCCATGCCCATACGGTGACGCTTATCGCAAAGGTCATAGAATCACGCGAGGTCACAAAGGACCTTATCTATGATACGCGGTTATCGTTCTGCGCAATAAATGAAAAACAGCGCAAAGTCATTGCCGATACCGTTAATTACTATTTGAAGAAAGGATAGTTCATGAAAAAGATCAATGTGGGACTTATCGGTTTTGGCACTGTCGGCTCGGGGGTAGTAAAGGTCCTGCGCGAAAAAAAGGGTTTTTTAAGCGAAAAAATCGGCCTGGAGATAAACATCAAAAAGATATGCGACAAGGACATATCCACTAAACGTAAAGGCGTATCCGTAGACAAGGGCCTTTTAACGAATGATGTCAAGGGCATAATTAATGACCCGGGGATTGATATAGTGGTTGAGCTTATCGGCGGCATACATCCGGCCAAGGAACTCATAATAGAAGCTTTGAATAAGGGTAAAAACGTGGTTACGGCCAATAAAGCCCTGCTTTCGCAGGAGGGAAAGGAATTATTTGCGTTAGCCTCTGAACGCGGGAAGAATATATATTTTGAAACTTCAGTGGGGGCAGGCATCCCCATCATAAAAGCCATGCGCGAGGGGCTGGTAGCGAATAAATTCTCTCGCGTATTCGGGATCGTAAACGGAACTTCCAATTACGTGCTTTCGGAAATGTCCAACAATAACTGTTCGTTCGCCGAGGCCCTGCGCCAGGCTAAATTAAACGGTTTCGCAGAAAAAGACCCTACCCTGGACATCGAAGGCATAGACTCGGCGCATAAGCTGATATTGCTTACCTATTTGAGCTTCGGTAAATTTATAAGCATAAAAGACATATTTATCGAGGGGATTTCGCGCATATCCGTATCCGACATAAACTATGCCAGGGAACTGGGGTTTGCGATAAAATTATTGGCAATCGCCAAAAAACAGAACCAGGAGCTGGAAGCCAGGGTCCATCCTACGCTTATACCGGAAGATCACCTGTTGGCTTCGGTGGACGGAGTATTTAACGCGATATACGTAACTGCGGATTTGGCGGGAGAGCTTCTTTTTTACGGGCCCGGAGCAGGCCAGTCATCCGCTGTTTCTTCCGTGGTTTCAGACCTCGTAGATCTTACCCAGGATATTAAAGCCGGGCTATTCAGGCCTACTCTTAAGATCATTGAAGATAAATCCATAAAGCGCCTGCGCTCCATAAACGATGTTGAAAGCAGGTATTATATCCGTATTATGACCGAAGATAAGCCCGGCGTATTGGCCAGGATATCCGGTGTATTGGCTAAATACGGCATCAGCATTGCTTCGGTTAATCAAAAAGAAAAACGCAAAAGCGGCCAGGTGGTTCCTATAGTGATGGTAATACATGAAGCCAGGGAAAAGGACCTGCGCCAGGCGCTTGAGATTATCGACCGTTTCAGTATAATCAAAGAGAAATCCGTTGCCATAAGAATAGAGGAGGTTTGAGGAGCGACTATGCAATACCGGGGCTTGATTGAAAAATATAAAGAATACCTGCCGATAA